>NZ_JBEOXI010000069.1:0-35756 GCF_040296465.1 Streptomyces sp. NPDC002130 | reverse complement strand
GATTGCATCGTCTTGCCGAACCTCACGCGCGGGGGCCGGGCGACAGGGAGCTCGTGGCGCACGGCCGGGCGACGGGGGTGATCAAGCGGCTGGCGCACGGCGAGTACGTCGAGGTGCACGAGCCGCTCGACCGGGCCCGGCTGCACACCCTGACCGCGCATGAACGGCCCGGAGACCTCGTCGGCCACGAACAGCGGCGCCGGGCGGTGACGGGGCCCGATCAGGAGTGAGCGCGGCAGAACTCCCGGACCGTGCGGTTGAACGGCTCCGGCGCCTCGATGTTGCTGAGGTGCCCGATGCCCGGGAGCACGACCAGCGTGGCGCGCGGGATCGCTTCGAGGAACTGGTGGGCCACGGGGTCCACGGGTGAGCGGGTGTCGAGCTCGCCCCAGAGCAGGAGCGTCGGTACCGCGATCCGCGGCAGCAGGTCCCGCTGGTCGGCCTCGACCATGACGGTGAGCTCGGTCCGCATGCTCTGGGGCCGGGTGTCGGCCGACATCACGGACAGCAGGCGTACGGCTTCGGCGGGCGGCTGCCCGGCGAACAGACCCGGCACGGTCGGTGCGAACGCCTCGGCCGGGACCGCGAGCATCCGCTCCGCCCCCTCGGCCCGGGACCGCACCTCCGCCGCAGGCAGCGAGCCCTTCCAGCCCGCGTAGGTGTCGACGAGCAGCAGCGTCCGCACGAGCCCGGCGTGGTGCCGGTAGAGCTCCAGCACGACGGTCCCGCCCCAGGAGGCGCCGAGGACGTGGGCGGGGCCGAGGGCCACGTCCTCGATCACGGCCGCCAGACAGCGGGCGTAGTCGGCGAGGGTGAAGGAGGCAGGGACGTCGGAGGAGCGGCCGGCGCCCGGCTCGTCCCAGGCGACGACGGTGAACTCGTCGGCCAGATCCTCGGCCTGGGGGCGGAACAGCCGGGCGTCCGCCGTGGCGCCGTGCGCGAGCACGAGGGGCGGGCCCTGGCCCACCCGGTCGTACGCGACCTCGATGCCGTCGACCCGCACCGCTGGCATGACACCAGGCTACGCGCGCGTGCCGGAGGCGTCCTCCCGGCGGACTCCCCCGGCACGCGGCACCGCTGCCCGGTTCTACCCCTGGTCCGCCACGAAGGAGGCCATGCGGGTCAGAGCGGCGTTCCAGTTGATCGTGTGCTCGTTGGTCGACCAGGACTGGATGTCGTCGATGTAGCAGAACTGGCCGACGCAGCCCTGGAGTTTGCTCTGTGCGTAGGGGTCCTGGATGCTCGAGTTCGGCCCGCCCGCGAGGGTGCCCTTCGGCGGGTTGGGCTGAGCGGGGTCGAGCTGGTGGGCGTACCAGCGGCTGTGCTGGTTCTGGGCGCTGACCTCGCCGTAGCCGGTGACGTAGGAGATGTTCAGCGCGTTGCGGCCCAGGATGTAGTCCATGCTCTGCAGCGCGCCGTCCCGGTACTTCGAGGCGCCGGTGATGTCGTACGCGGTGGCGAGGACGACGGCGTTGTTGAGGACCTGGTGGCTGGAGCCCCAGTCGTAGGTGTGGCCGTCGGGCGCGTACGGCATGCCGTAGGGGTGTGCCTCGAGGGTGGCCAGGTAACGGTCGGCGCCCTTGACGACGGACCGGCGCACCGCGTCCCGGCCGGGCAGCTTGTTCGGCACGGTCGCCAGGTCGAGCCGCCCCGCCGGGCCGGTGCGGGCCCAGTCGAAGCCGATGGGCTTGAAGAGGTCGGCCGTGTGGACCGGGGACTTCAGGACGTACTCCTCGTACCGCTTCTCCCCGGTGGACAGGTACAGCTCGGCCGCCGCCCAGTAGAAGTCGTCGGTGACGTCGCTGTCGGCGTAGGCGCCGCCGCCGATGCCGTCGCTCTCGGAGGCGTAGCGGCCGGGGTGCGCGAGCGCGGCCGACCAGGCCTTGCGGGCGGCGGCCAGGGCCTTGTCGGCGAACGCCCTGTCGTACGGCCGGTACAGACGGGCGGCCTGCGCGGCCGTGGCGGCCAGGTTCAGGGTGGCGGCGGTGGACGGCGGGTGCAGTTCGCGCTTCTGCGGGTCGTCGCTCGGCATCAGCGGCAGGCCGGTCCACTGCTCGTCGTGCATCTTGTGGTGGGCCATGCCGGCCAGCGGCTTGCCGTCGGGCACCTGCATCTTCAGCAGGAACTCCAGCTCCCAGCGTGCCTCGTCGAGGATGTCCGGGACCCTGTTGCCGCTCTCGGGGATGGCGAGCGTGCCGTCGCGCAGCTTGTCCGCCTGCCCGGTGCGGGCGTGCCGGGCGCGCTCGTAGGTGCTGAGCAGCTCCCAGGTGGAGATGCCGCCGTTGACGACGTACTTGCCGTGGTCGCCGGCGTCGTACCACCCGCCGCTGACGTCGAGGGTGTAGTCGCACACGCCGGGCTGGCAGGGCACCGAGGTGTCGCCCTTGTTGGGTGCCACGCCCACGTGACCGGCCGGGCGGCCGTAGCCGGGCCGCAGGTCGTCGCGGATCGCGAGGCCACTGCGCTGGGTGTAGTAGTACTTCGCCGAGTCGAGGCGGAGCCGCTCGTAGGCCCTCGCGTCGATGTCGAAGGGGCGGCTGGTCTCGCCGTCGGCCACGAGCGTGAGGCCCGAGCCCTTCGTGCGGTAGGCGCCGAAGTCGATCGAGTGGACGTTCTGCCCGGAGGAGGCGTCGACGCCGCGCGGCAGGGTCGTTCCCCGGGCGACCACCGTCCCGGTGGAGTTCTTGAGCTGCCAGGGCAGCTTCGCCGTGGCGTCGGTGACCAGGGTGGCGTTCTTGGGCCCGGCCGGCAGGTAGCCGACCTGGTTGACGCGGACCCGGGGACCGGTGTCGGGCTCGTACGGCTCCGGCGCCACCCCGCCGAGCAGCGAGACGTCGTCCATGCAGAAGCGCCAGGGGTCCGCGCTGCCGCCGAGCTGGAAGCCGACCTGGCCCTGCGCGGTGTCGACGGGTGAGGTGAAGGTGTAGGAGTAGGTGTCGCCGGAGACGCTGAGCTGCGGCGACACCTCGTGGTAGGTGTCGTACGGCGACACCGACAGGCCCACGATCGCCCGCACCACGTGCCCGGCGGGCGTCCCGGTCGCGCTGAAGGAGAAGCGGTACGACTCCCCCTTCACGAGGGTGATGTCGTTCTGCCCGACGGCGGCGTCCCAGCGGTTGGTGGTGCCGCCGGGGACGTCGGCGCAGAGCCGGCCGTCGGAGACGCCCGCGGTGACGTTGCTGGTCGTCCACCAGGGTGCGGTGTCGGTGTCGAAGGTGCCGTTCTTGACCTGCTCGACCTCGTCGGCCCCGGCAGGCGCCGACGGCAACGCGGTGAGCGCGGTGGCCAGCAGGGCCGTCAGGGACAGCAGGGCGGTTCTGCGTCGTTTCACGTCTGGGCTCCTCCGGGAGGTGCGGGTGGCGCTCGGCATGGGAGCGCTCCCAGATGCGGACGCAGGCCATGGTTGTGGCAGATGTGACGCCGCGTCAACGGTCCGGACGGGACTGGCTGTTCTCCACCCGTCCGGACCGTGGCGCCCGGGGTTCAGGCGGCCGGGGTGTCCAGCCGGCTGATGCGGATCGCACCGCGTGGCTCGCCGGGGTGGCGGCTCGTCAGGGTGAGCCGGATCCGGGAGCCGCGGAGGGCTTGGAACGTGATCACGGTGGGGGTGTCGGAGGCGGCCGCCCAGCTGATCCCGGTGTCCCGCGCGGCCTGCCACGCGCGGCCGTCCCACACCGCCACGTCGACCGTGGCGGGCAGGCTGTGGGTGGCGTCCACGGTGAAGGAGACGTCCACCCGGTCGAAGCCGCGGGCGCGCCCGTGGTCGACCGAGACCCAGTCCTCGGTCCGCGCGCCGTCGAAGGCGGGCAGCAGCGCCGTGGCCTGCTTGAAGAAGCCGTTGGACCAGCCCGTGGCCGGGTCGCCGTCGAGCATGGCGGCGGGAAGGGTGTCGGGACGGCCGGAGTAGCTCGCGTCCGCGTGCGGGTGGCCGACAGGGGCCGGGTGCGCGGGTTCGAAGGCGGGCGGCACGGTCTCGGCCCGGTCCTCGGCCCGGGTGGCCCGTACGGTAGCCGTGCCCGCGCGCAGCCCCTCGGCGCGGGCGGTCACCTTCACCGCGCCGGCCTTCGTACCGGACCGGACGATGGCGAGGGCCTTGCCGTGGAATGCGGTCCGGGTGCTCGCCTGGTAGCGCTCGGCACTCTCCTGTCGGCCGTTGTCGAGACCGGCGAGGGAACCTCCCGTCACCGTGAAGGACAGCAGGTGCTCCGCGTCGGGCACCAGCACGCCGCGGCGGTCGACGACCTCGGCGGTCACGAAGACCAGGGAACGGCCGTCCGCGGCGACGGACCCGCGGTCCGCGGTGAGCCGTATCGCGTGCGGGGCTCCGGCGGTGCGCAGCACGTCGGTGGCGACCACCTTGCCGCCCCGCCGTGCGACGGCCTTCAGCTCGCCCGGTTCGAAGGGCACCCGCCAGGTCAGGTGGAGTTTGCCGGCGCTGCCGTTGGGGCTGGTGTAGCTGCCCGGGTGGGGGCCGTCGGTGAAGGTCTTGTCGTCACCGGTCGCCTCGGTCGTCTCCAGGTACGCGCGGCCGTCCACGGTCTTCTTGGTGTCGAACCGCCGTACACCGAGGGACGTCCCGTTGAGGTACAGCTCGACGGTGTCGACGTTGGCGTACGCCCAGACCTCGACCGTGTCGCCCTTGTCGTGGTTCCAGGTCGTCGGCAGCAGGTGGACCATCGGCTCGCTGGTCCACTGACTGCGGAACAGGTGGTACATGTCCTTCGGGAAGCCCGCCGTGTCGACCGCCCCGAAGAAGGACGCCTTGACCGGGAAGACGTCGTAGGGCGTGGGTTCGCCGATGTAGTCGATGCCCGACCAGAGGAACTGGCCGGCGAACCACTTGCGGTCCCGGTCCTTCTTGTGGCCGTACTCGCCGCTCATGGTCCAGGAGGCGAGGTTGTTGTCGTAGGAGGAGGTCGCGCGTCTGCCCGGGGTGTGATTCTCGCCCGTGTTGAGGCGCTCCGGCTCCTGGTAGGCGCCGCGGGTGGAGGTCTCCGAGGAGGACTCGGACTCGAAGAGGAACAGGTGCGGGTAGGCGGCGTGCAGCTGGTCCACCGACTTGGCGGTGTTGTAGTTGAGGCCGAGCCCGTCCAGCTTGGCCAGCATCAGGTCGGCCGCGGAGCCCTTGGCGGGCAGGCGGCGGTACTTGTCGGAGCCGATGACCAGCGGGCGGGTGTCGTCGGCGGCCCTGATCGCGTCGATGATCCGGTCGGCCATGGCGAGACCGGCGGTCGAGGTGGAGTCGGGGACCTCGTTGCCGATGGACCAGGCGAGCACGGCGGGCGAGTTGCGGGCCGCCCGCACCATCTCGGTCGCGTCCTTCTCGCACCACTCGTCGAAGAAGCGGCCGTAGTCGTACCGGTTCTTTCCGGTCCGCCAGCAGTCGAACGCCTCCACCAGCAGGACGACGCCGAGCTCCTCGCAGACCTGGATCACCTCGGGCGCGGGCGGGTTGTGCGAGGTGCGCAGGGCGTTGACGCCCATGGAGCGCATGATCTCCAGCTGCCGGCGGACGGCGTCGATGCTGACGGCGACACCGAGTGCGCCCAGGTCGTGGTGGAGGTCGACGCCCTTGATCTTGTGGTGGGCGCCGTTGAGGAAGAAGCCCTCGTCCGGGTCGAAGCGGAAGGTGCGGAAGCCGAAGACCGTGCGGTAGGTGTCGGTGGTTCGGCCGCCGACGCGCAGTTCGGTGTGCAGGGTGTAGCGGTGCGGTGTCGCGAAGTCCCACAACTGCGGTCTTGTGACCGTCAGTTCGTGGGTCTCGGTGCGCTCGCCGGTGACGGCCGCGGTGGAGGAGGTACGGGCGACCGTGCGTCCCTTGCGGTCGGTGATCCGGGAGACGACCTCGACGTCCGCGCCCTCGCCGGAGGCGTCGACGACGGAGGTGGCCACCCGTACGACGGCACGCTCGGCGGAGATCTCGGGTGTGGTGACGCGGGTGCCCCAGCGGGCCACGTGCACCGGCTCGGTGATCACCAGGCGGGCCTCGCGGTAGATGCCGCTGCCCGAGTACCAGCGGCTGCTGGGGAGCCGGTTTCGGACCTCGACGGCGATCACGTTCTCGGTGGTGCCGTCGGTGTGCACCAGGTCGGTGAGGTCGAGGGCGAAGCCGGTGTAGCCGTAGGGGTGGCGGCCGGCCTCCGTACCGTTGCAGTAGACGGTGGAGTCCATGTAGACGCCGTCGAACTCCACCGAGACGCGCTTGCCGTCGAGGGTGGGCGGCAGGGTGAAGGCCAGGCGGTACCAGCCCAGGCCGCCGGGCAGGAAACCGGTGCCGCTGGTGGTGCCGTGCTCGGTGGTGGGCGTCTGCTCGATGCTCCAGTCGTGCGGGACGGCCGTCTCGCGCCATTCGGAGTCGTCGTAGCCGGGGAGATGCGCGTCGGCGTAGGCGCCGGTCGGGTCGGTGATGCCGCCCGGGTTCACCAGAGCGAAGCGCCAGCCGTCGCGCAGTGCGACCATCCGGCGGCCGGGCCCGCCGCGGGCCTCCCCGGCGGCCCACGCCTCCGGGGCACCGAGCAAAACTCCGGCCGCCGGCGTGGCCGCGGAGGCGAACAGGACCGATCTGCGCGTGACCGACATGGAACTCTCCCTCACGAGGGCCCAGAAGTACTCACAACTGATCGCGAACAAACAGATTCTGTCGAGGCGTCATACCCGGACGTCAAGGGTGCGGCGGGGTCCTTCTGCCCCGGCGATCACTTCGGCCGGATGTGCCCCTCGCCCCCTGCCGGGGAGGCGACACCGGGGTTACCGGTCCACGCCGGGCGCCTACGGACTACGCTGGAACTCAACTGACTTCCCTGTTCACTGTGAGTGTCCGTATGGAGTCGCGACGATGAGTCAGGACGAGGCGTTCGACGACGGCGTGGCCGCCCGCGCCGTCATCGCCGTCGACGGCACGCTCACGGAGTGGAGCGAGGGCGCCCGCCGTCTGCTGGGTCACACGGCCGCCGAGGTCGTGGGCCGCCCGGCCGCCGCGCTGCTGGCCGACGGCGCGGACCCGCCGTCCGTGCCGGACGACTCCCGCTGGAGCGGCACACTCACCCTGCGCCACCGCGACGGCCACCCGGTGTCCCTCTGGGTGCTCGCCCACCGCAGACCGCCCGACGGAGCCGAGGCGATCGACTGGCTGGCGGTGTCCCCGCCGGAGGCCGCCGGCCAGGGGCTTCCGGACGACCCGCTGGTGCGCATGGCCCTGACCCAGTCGCCCTGCGCCACGATGATCTTCGACGAGCGGCTGCGGCTGCGCGGCGTCAACGAGGCGATGGCGGACCTCCTGGGACTGCCCGCCGGGCGGATGCTGGGCCTGAAGCCCACCGACATCGGCAGTCGGCCACCGAACGCCGAGCTCGAGGAGAATCTGCGCCGGGTGCTGAGCACCGGCCGGCGGCAGGACATGCAGACGTACATGAAGGCGACCGGTGAGAGCCGGGCGGCACACGCCTGGCTGGCCAGGATGGCGCCGCTCACCGACGGCACCGGCCAGGTACGGGGCGTGTGCGTGACCGCCCACGACTTCTCCGACCAGTACCGGTCACGGGAGCGGCTGCAGCTGGTCAACGAGGCGAGCGTGCGCATCGGCACCACCCTCGACGTCACCCGTACGGCCCAGGAGCTGGCGGACGTGTGCGTGCCGGCGCTCGCCGACTTCGTCAGCGTCGACCTGCTCGACCCGCAGGAGCAGGGCGGCGAGCCCGCCGGGCCGCCGATTCCGCCGCTGAGTCTGCGCCGGTCCGCCCACCAGTCGGTCAACAAGGGCAGCCCGGAGGCCGTCGCCAAGCCGGGGCAGGTGGACGTCTACCCGGAGAACTCCCCGCAGGCCGCCTCCCTGGTCGCGGGGCACACGGTCGTGGCCTCGGGCGCGTCGGGCGGCCTCGAGCGCTGGCTGGCCTGGGACCCGGTGCGTTTCCAGCGGATGCAGGAGTACGGCATCCACTCCACGATGTCCGTCCCGCTCCAGGCCCGGGGCACGACGCTCGGCGTGGCGGTCTTCACCCGTTTCCGGCGTCCCGAGGCGTTCACCCCCGACGACGTGCTGCTGGCCGAGGAGGTCACGGCCCGGGCCGCCGTCTGCATCGACAACGCCCGCCGTTACTCCCGTGAGCGCGAGACGACCCTCACGCTCCAGCGCAGCCTGCTGCCCCGCACCCTGCCGCGCACCGCGGCGGTGGAGGCGGCCTCCCGCTATCTGCCGGCCACCCGTTCCGGCGTGGGCGGAGACTGGTTCGACGTGATCCCGCTGTCGGGCATGCGGGTCGCCATGATCGTGGGCGACGTCGTGGGCCACGGCATCCAGGCCTCGGCCACGATGGGCCGGCTGCGCACGGCCGTCCGCACGCTCGCCGACATCGACCTGGCGCCCGACGAACTCCTCACCCACCTCGACGACCTCGTCGTCCGGCTGTCGGAGGAGTCCGGCGGGGACGACGGCACCGGGGAGGTGGGCGCGACCTGCCTGTACGCGGTGTACGACCCGGTGTCACGGCGCTGCACGCTGGCCCGGGCCGGGCATCCCCTGCCCCTGCTGGTGCCGCCGGGCGGCCCGGCGCACCAGCTCGATCTGCCCTCGGGGCCACCGCTGGGTGTCGGGGGGCTGCCGTTCGAGGCCGCAGAGGTGGAGCTGCGCGAGGGCAGCGTCCTGGCCTTCCACACGGACGGGCTGCTCGTGAGCCGTGAGCGGGACGTCGATACGAGCGGCCGCATGCTCCGCGAGGCCCTGTCGGCCTCCTCCGGCTCCCTGGACGAGACCTGCGACCGCGTGCTGGACACCCTCCTCCCGCCGGGCGGCTCCAGCGACGACGTGGCCCTGCTGCTGGCCCGCACCCGCGGGCTGCCGTCCGCCCAGGTGGCCACCTGGGACATCCCCGCCGACCCGGCACTGGTGGCGCCCATCCGCAAGCAGGTCGTCGACCAGCTGGAGCGCTGGGGGCTGCTCGAAGCCACGTTCACCGCCGAGCTGGTGGTGAGCGAGCTGGTCACCAACGCCATCCGCTACGGCGCCCCGCCCATCCGGCTCCGGCTGATCCATGACGCGGCCACGCTGATCTGCGAGGTGTCCGACACCAACCACACGGCTCCGCACCTGCGCCGGGCGAAGACCTGGGACGAGGGCGGCCGCGGTCTGCTCCTGGTCGCCCAGCTCACCCAGCGGTGGGGCAGCAGGCACACCGGCGAGGGCAAGACGATCTGGGCGGAGCTGGCCCTGCTCGGCGACGAGCTCTGAGCGTACGCTCGCGCGCCCCCAGCATCTCTGGGCGGAGCGGGCCTGCCCGACGGCGAGGTCTGAGCGTACGCTCGCGCGCCCCCAGCCGATCTGGGCGGAGCGGGCCTGCTCACGGCGAGAACCGAACGCACGCCCCGAGCCCCCAGACGATCCGCACAGCCCCAGCCCGCTCAACCGGCGGAACCCAGCGCGCGCCCGCCAGCCCCCAGACGATCCGCACGGCCCCGGCCTGCTCAACCGGCGGAACCGAGCGCACAGCCCCCCCAACCCCCAGACCATCCGCACAGACCCAGCCCGCTCAACCGGTGGAGCCGAGCGCACACCCCCCAACCCCCAGACCATCCGCACAGACCCGGCCCACTCAACCGGTGGAACCGAGCGCACACCCCCCAACCCCCAGATCACAGACCCAGCCCGCTCAACCGGCGAGAACGAGCCTGCGCTCCGGTCCGGTAGGCGGGTGGTCGGTGTCGGGCAGTGGCTCGTGACGGTCTTCGCGACGGGCGACGGGCGGCGGGCCCGGCCAGGACGGCAGGCCCGCCGACGTTCTCTTACCAGCGCCTGGTTTCATGGGCGCGCACGCCAGATCACGCTCCGGAGGACCTCGCCCTGAACACCCCGCTCGCCGAAGTCCTGTCCGTGACGCTGCTGGCCGCCGTGCTCGTCTGGGCCGTCGCCCGTCCGAAGGGCCTGCCCGAGGCCGTGCTGGCCGTGCCCGCCGCCGGCCTCGCCATCGCCCTCGGGGTGATCTCGCCGGAGCACGCCTGGGAGGAGATCCAGCGGCTCGGGCCCGTGGTCGGCTTCCTCGCCGCCGTGCTGGTGCTCGCCCACTTCTGCGACGTCGAAGGACTCTTCACCGCCTGCGGGTCGTGGATGGCCCGCTGGGCGGCGGGGCGCCCCACACGGCTGCTGACCGCGGTGTTCGCGCTGGCGTCCGTCATCACGGCCGTGCTCAGTCTGGACGCCACGGTCGTCCTGCTGACTCCGGTGGTGCTCGCCACCGCCACCCGCATGGGCGTGCAGGCACGGCCGCACCTGTACGCGTGCGCCCATCTGTCGAACACCGCCTCGCTGCTGCTGCCGGTCTCCAACCTGACCAATCTGCTGGCCTTCACCGCGAGCGGCCTGAGCTTCACCCGCTTCGCTGCCTTGATGGCACTGCCCTGGCTGGTCGCCATCGCCGCCGAGTACCTGGTGTTCCGGCGCTTCTTCGACGACGAACTCGCGGCTCCCGTGCCCTCCCCCGACCCCGCCCCGCGTCCCGAACCGCTCCCGCTGTTCGCCCTCGTCACCGTCGGCTGCACGCTCGCCGGGTTCGTCGTCGCCTCCGCCGTGGGGATCGCGCCGGCCTGGGCCGCGACGGCCGGTGCGCTGGTGCTGGCCGGGCGGGCGCTGGTGCGGCGCCGGGCCACGCCTCTCACGGTGGTGCGGTCGGCGGCCCCGGCGTTCCTGGCGTTCGTGCTCGCGCTCGGCGTCGTCGTGCGCGCGGTCGTCGACCATGGGCTCGCCGACGCGCTGCGGCGTGTCCTGCCCCACGGTTCGGGGCTGCTCACACTGCTGGGCGTGGCCGCGCTGGCCGCCGTCCTGGCGAACCTCATCAACAACCTGCCCGCGGTGCTGGTGCTACTGCCCCTGACCGCCGGGTCCGGTCCCGGTGCCGTGCTGGCGGTGCTGCTCGGTGTGAACATCGGTCCCAACCTGACCTACGCCGGATCGCTGGCGACCCTGCTGTGGCGGCGGATCGTCCAGCAGGACGGGCACCGGGTCGGGCTCGGCGAGTTCACACGGCTCGGACTGCTCGCCGTACCGGCCGCGCTGGTGTCGGCCGTGGCCGCCCTGTGGCTGTCGCTGACCGTCCTCGGTGCCTGAGCCCACGCCCGTCAGCGGCGGCCGTCTCCCCCGTGGCCGTAGCCGCCGTAGCCGTACCCGTATCCGGGGTAGCCGTAGCCGGGGTTGCCGTACCGGCCGTCGGAGTCGCAGTAGTAGCCGTAGCGGTGGCAGGACGAGTCGGTGGCGGCCGGGCTGCTCGGCGTCGGCTCCGGGGCCGAGGAGGCCGGGGACGGGGTCGGTTCGGGATCGGGTGTCTTCGACGGCGCGGGAGTGGGGGCGGGCGTGGCTGCGGAGCGGGCTGTCGGAACGCCGGCGCTCCAGTTGACGGCCTGCATCTTGAGTTCGGCCTTGGAGGTGTCGATCACCCAGCGCTGCGCGTCGTCGTCCGCCCGGGTCTTGACGACCAGGGCTCCCGAGCCGTCGGTCGCGGCCGGGGCCAGGGCGAGGTCCTGGTCCCAGCGGGGCACCAGGGCGCCCTGCAGGGTGAAGTCGTAGCGGATGTTCTTCGGGTCCGGCCCGGAGGCGCCCGCGCAGGGGGCCAGCCGGACCGAGTAGCCGAGCTGCGAGTCCAGGCACAGGTCCGGCGCGGCGCCGTTGCGCAGCAGTCCGTCGGTCTCGTACGTCCACTGCTGGGCGGCGTCCGCGGAGCAGGTCGTCAGCTCGGCCTCCCCGCCCTCGACGGCCTTCTTGCCGTCGATGCCGACGCACAGGTCCGAGTCGACGTTGTGCAGCCGGCCGCGCAGGGCGCCCTTCCGTGCGTCACCCGCGCCGGTCCGGGACGGGTCGGTGCCCGCCTCGCCCGCGTCCTGGTCCGGCGCCTCCCCGGCGGGCCGGTCCGCGCCGGCCGGGGCGCTGTCGCCGGAGTCGCCGGTGGACCACAGGACCAGTGGCAGGACGACAAGGCCGCTGACGGTCAGGATGCCCACGGTGAGATTGCGCCGCCGGGCGACACGGCGGGCCGCCCTGTGGGCGGATCTGGCTGACTTTCGGGCGGCGGTTCGCGAGCCTTCGGGCCGGTGGGCCGGGGTCACGGTGGCAGTCGGCAGGGAGTGGCCCGCGCCGGCCGGAGCCTGTGCCGTGTCCCCGGCCGGGTCGCCGCTCCCGTCCCGGGGAAGGGGCGGCAGTACGGCCGCCGGGCCGCCCGGCTCGGTGAACGACTCCCCGACCACGCCGGCGAGGGCGACCGGGTCCGGGAAGACCTCACGCCCTCCGCCGGCCGGCCCGGAAAAAGCCTCACGCGCCGGCGGGGAAGGGAACACCCCACCCACCGTGCCGGCCGGGTCGGAAAAGCCCTCTCGCGCCACACCGGCCGGACCCACGAGGCCCTCGCGCGCCGGACGGGCCGGACCGGGAAACACCTTGCGCGCCGCACGCGGCGGGACCGGGACACCCTCACGCGCCTCACCCGTCGGCCCCGGAAAGCCCTCGCGTGCCGCACGAGCCAGATCCGTCAGGCTCTTGCGCGCCGCTCGGGCCGGACCGGGAAACACCTTGCGCGCCGCACGCGGCGGGACGGGGACACCCTCACGCGCCTCACCCGTCGGCCCAGGCAAGGCCTCACGGGACTCACCCACCGGCCCCGGAAAGGCCTCACGGGACTCACCCACCGGCCCCGGAAAGGCCTCACGGGACTCACCCACCGGCCCGGGAAAGGCCTCGCCCCCCTCACCCGTCGGCCCCGGGAAAGCCTCACGCGCCGCACGGACCGGGTCCGGCATGATCTCGTACGCCATGCCGGCCGGTTCCGGGAAGACCTCGCGCGCCAGGGCCACCGGATCCGGGAACAGCTCGCGCGCCGCACCGGCCGGGAACCCGGCGGCGGCCGCACCGGCCGCTCCCCCGGGCCGCTCGCGCTCCGCGGCGCGCCCACCCCCGGCGGTCTCCCCCGCCTCACTCGTCCGGCTCTCCGCATAACCCCGCCCGCCCCAGCCCAGCACCCCTTCCGACAGGGCCACGCCGAGGCCGTGGTTGAACTGGTCGAGCTGGTCCGCGGCGGCGCTGCAGTGCCCGCAGCCCTCGATATGCGCGCGTAGATCCGGGTCGATGTCGAGACCCCCACGCCGGTACGTCACGTCGAGCAGGCGCAGATAGCGCCGGCACTCCTCGTCGGGGGCGAGTTCGCGGTGGAGCTGGAGGCACTCCTCGCGCAGCCGGTCCCGGGCCCGGTCCAGTTCGACGCGCGCGCCCTCCTCGTCCAGGCCCAGCAACGCGGCCGGGGAGGCGAGCGGTTCGGCCTCGACCTCGACGTGCCACAGCAGGCAGCGGGCGGACTGGGGGAGCCGCTGGAAGGCCCCGGACAGCAGGCGCCGGTGCCGCGTCGGCAGCAGACGGGAGGCGGGACGCTCCCCCTCGCCGGTACCGGCCAGCAGCTCCGGGTGGAGCATGTCGCATCGGTGGTCGCCCGCCCACTCGGCCGCGATCCGCCGCACCGTGACGAGCAGATGGGACCGCCACGCGGAGGTCGGGCCGTTCTGCCGTAGGGTCTCGCCGAAGAGCCGGGTGAAAGCCGCGGTGGTGAGCATGCCCGCGGAGCGCGGACCGTCGGTGCACAGCCGGGCGTAGGCGAAGGCCGCCTCCCAGTGCCGGTCCAGCAGTTCACCGACGGGGTGGAGTGCGGGCGTCGCCCCGGTCCACTTCCTGAGCTCCGCGCTCAGTTGCTCGTCCGTCGCGCCGAACCCGTGGGCCGAGGCCGGGGAATTCGACGGGCCTGCGTCTTTCACGGCTGCATTCCTCTCAAGGACATGCGGACTAAAGTCCGTACCAAGGGGTATGCCGGCCGACGGCCTCGCGCATACGAAAGAAAGGCGTGTGGGGGCACGCCGACAGGGCACACCTTTGCACAGGTCAGGGACAGGGAACAAGAGATCTCGCGGTTTCGTGCATTGCGTGGGCCGGGAGCGCCTTTTGACAAGAAGTCAGCCGGTGGAGCCAAAGGCATTTCCGCGCCGTCTGCCCCCTTTTTTACGACTCACATTTACCCGCCCCGCCCGTCGCCCGGAAACCATTGAGTCAGCCCCTGAGCAGCAGCTCACGCGGTCGGCGGCGTTTCCGCACCGGCCTTTCGGGGTCCGCGGCACAACCAATAGCGGTGCTCAGCCGGGCGAACGGCCGTGCCTCGTGCGGTACGCCCCGGGTGGTGCCCCGTAGCGCTCGTGAAAGGCGCGGTTGAAGTGGAACGGACTGACGAACCCCGAGGCCACGGCGACGCGTTCCACGGGCAGGTCGGTGTTCTCCAGCAGCCGGGCGGCATGGCGCAGCCGCGCCTCGCGCAGGGCACGCATGGGCGAGCGGCCGAGCTGACTGCTGAAAAGATGGGCGAAACGGGACGGCGACAGGGCGACACCCTCCGCGAGCGAGCGGACGGTGTGCGGGGCGCCCGGGTCGGCGTCAATCAGCTCCTGTGCGCGACGGATCCGTGCGTCGAGGCCGGGCCGGGGAGCTGGCGGCCGGGCGCCGGCGGTGGTGAGGAGGACGATCTCCTCGAGTGCGCACAGGGCCAGTTCGCGGGCAGCGCTGCCGTGGGCCACGGCGACCTGCGCGTCCGGGGGTGACCCGTCGGGCGGTGCTCCGGTGCCGGTCCAGCGGGCGTCGGCGTGCATCCGCCGGAACGCCGTCCCGACGCGGCCGTGCACCCCGGCCGGAGCGGCGGTGACCACGTACATCCCGTGACCGGCGTCGTACGGCCGCAGCCACGCGGCCCAGGACGGGCGGGCCTGGCAGTGCGCCCACCAGAACCGCCAGTGCCGGGCGCCGGGCTCGACGCCGTAGCCGTGCGGGACGCCCGGGGCGAGCACGACCAGTGCGCCCGCTCCGGCCGAGGTGTGCGCACCGCCCTGCCACAGCCGGCCCCGGCCTGCGGTGGTCCAGGTGAAGAGCCAGCTCGCGGATCCGTGCGGCCGGTTGACGCCGTACCCGGGAGGCTGGTCGAAGTGGCCCAGTACGACCAGCCCGGGCGGCGGTGCGGGATCCCCGGCGTTCCCGCTCTTCCCGGCGTTCCGGGTGTTTCCCGTCGCAGCAGTCTCGGGCAATCCGTCAGCACGCACGGGCATCCTCCTCTCCGGCCGGGGGGCCTAGCGTTTCCGACCGAGGACACCCGACCGGAGGAGTGCGTTCATGACAGTCACGGGCAACGGTGCCGTCGGCACCTCCATCCTGGACCGCGAAGGGCTCCGGCGGTACCGGGAGGAGTTCGAGGAGGACGGTTTCACGGTGGTGCGCGGGCTCTTCGGGGCCGACGAGATCGACCGGCTGTGCGCGGAGTTCGCGGCACTGCGGGCGGCCGGGCCGGTGCCCGGGCACTTCGAGCCGCGCGCGGTGGACGGGCCGGGTGTGGATCCCCTGCACGTGTGGCCCCGGGTGATGCACCCGCACGAGATCAACGACCTCGCGCGTGAGGTCCTGCTCGACGCCCGGCTGCGGACGGTTCTGGAGGCGCTGCTCGGGGAGGAGGTGCTGGCCGCGCAGAGCATGTTCTACTTCAAGCCGCCGGGGGCCCGGGGGCAGGCGCTGCACCAGGACAACTTCTACCTCAGGGTGGAGCCGGGCACGTGTGTGGCGGCCTGGATGGCCCTCGACGTGATCGACCGGGAGAACGGCGGGCTGGAGGTCGTGCCGGGCACGCATCTCATGGACCTGTTCTGCCCGGAGCAGGCCGACGCGGACGTGTCCTTCGCCCGGGAGTACGTTCCGCCGCCGGCGGGGCTGGCGCCGGTGCCGGTGGACATGGCGCCGGGGGACGTCCTGTTCTTCAACGGGAGCCTGGTGCACGGGTCGCAGCCGAACCGGGCGGCGGACCGGTTCCGGCGGTCGTTCATCGGGCACTACGTGGGCCGGTCGACGGAGCGGATCGGGCGGTTCTACCGGACGCTGGCGATGAGCGGGGCGAGAGTGGAGCTGGCGGAGAGCGCGGGGGCGGGCCCCTGCGGGACGGAGTTCGCGCCGCAGGGGCCCCACTGACCTTCGGGACGTCGCGTTCAGTGCCCGGCGATGGGGTGCGGACCGTACGGGCTCCGGAGCTCCTCGAGCTCCTTGTCGCTCAGCCGGATCTCCACCGCGGCCACCGCGTCCTCCAGATGCCCGGGCTTGGACGCGCCGACGATCGGGGCGGTCACCGTGGGCTGGTGGAGCAGCCAGGCGAGGGCGACCCGCGCACGGGGGACGCCCCGCTCGCCGGCGATGCGGGTGACCGCCTCGACGATGGTGCGGTCGCCCTCCTGGTACAGGCTGCCCCCGAAGGCGTCGGTGGCGCTGCGCTCGGTCGTGGTGTCCCAGTCCCGGGTGAGACGGCCGCGGGCGAGCGGGCTCCAGGGCAGGACGCCCACACCCTGGTCCGCGCACAGGGGGAGCATCTCGCGCTCCTCCTCGCGGTAGATCAGGTTGTAGTGGTTCTGCATGGAGACGAAGCGGGTCCAGCCGTTCAGCAGGGCGGTGTACTGGGCCTTGGAGAACTGCCAGGCGTACATCGAACTGGCTCCGATGTAGCGGACCTTGCCCGCCTTGACGACGTCGTGCAGGGCCTCCATCGTCTCCTCGACCGGGGTGTGCGGGTCGAAGCGGTGGATCTGGTAGAGGTCGACGTAGTCGGTGCCGAGGCGGGTGAGGCTCTGGTCGAGCTCGGTCATGATCGCCTTGCGGGACAGTCCGCCGCCGTTCGGTCCGGGCCGCATCCGGCCGTGCACCTTCGTCGCGAGGACGATCTCGTCGCGGCGGGCGAAGTCGCGCAGGGCCCGGCCGACGATCTCCTCGCTGGTGCCGTCGGAGTAGACGTTGGCCGTGTCGAAGAAGTTGATCCCCGCCTCGACGGCCTGCCGGATCAGCGGGCGCGAGGCGTCCTCGTCGAGCGTCCACTCGTGGGTGCCGCGGTCGGGCAGACCGTAGGTCATGCACCCCAGACAGATCCGTGAGACGTCCAGGCCCGTCGAACCGAGCTTCACGTACTGCATCGTTGCTGCTCCTGCCTTCGGGGAGGGTTCCACGGGGAGCGTACGTGTTCGTGTGCGCTCGAAGACGCGGCCGGGCGGGCCGCCTGACGGGCCGTCCGAGCATGGCCCGAGGTCGGTTCGTCAGCGGCGTTCGAGCAGGTCCAGGGCGTGCTTCCACCCGAACTCCGGCCGCCTGCCGTCCTCCCCGGGCTCTCCCGCGTACGGCTCTCCGAACCGCACGCCCATTCCCCGCAGCCGTTCGAGGCTGTCCCGGTAGGCGGGGTGGGTGGCCAGGGCGTCCGCCACGCACGGCAGGACGGCGATCGGCACCCCGAGCCCCGCGACCTCGCACAGGGTGCCCAGGGCGAGGGTGTCGGCGATGCCGGCCGCCCACTTGTTGAGGGTGTTGAAGGTGGCGGGGGCGACCACCACGGCATCGGGTGCCGGGAACGGGCGCGGCTCGCCGGGCGTGCGCCAGGCGGAGCGTATGCGGCGGCCCGTCCGGGCCTCGACGGCGGCGGTGTCGAAGAAGCCGTTCATGGCGACGGGCGTCGCGATGACGCCCACCTCCCAGTCCCGTTCCTGCGCGGCGGTGATCAGTTCGCCGACGTCCGCGGCGATGCCGGCGGCGCAGACGACGACGTAGAGGAAGGGCTTGCGGGCGGCCTGTTCGGTCATCCCGGAGACCCTAGCGACTCCCCCGGGCTCACCGGAGGGGGAAGGTGTCCCCGCGTTCCGACTCCGGCCGGGGGCCGAAGACGCGGCGCTCGTTCTCCTCGATCGGCACGTCGTCGATGCTCGCCTCGCGCCGGGCCATCAGGCCGTGCTCGTCGAACTCCCACAGCTCGTTGCCGTAGGAGCGCCACCACTGCCCGCCCGCGTCCCTGCACTCGTACTGGAAGCGGACGGCGATGCGGTTGCCGTCGAAGGCCCACAGGTCCTTGCGCAGTGCGTATTCCTGCTCGCGCTCCCATTTGCGGGTCAGGAACTCGACGATCTCGGCGCGGCCGGTGACGAAGGTGTCGCGGTTGCGCCAGACGGAGTCCGGCGAGTAGGCGAGGGAGACCTTGTGCGGGTCGCGGGTGTTCCAGGCGTCCTCGGCGGCCTGGACCTTCTGGGCGGCGGTCTCGCGGGTGAAGGGCGGCAGCGGCGGGCGGTCGGTCATGGATGCTCCCTGTCAGCAGGGGAGAACGACCGTTCTCCCCGGTGGCTGCTGCTACCGTAGGAGAACGCTCGTTCTCGCGTCAAGGAGGGCCGGAGATGGACAGGGCAGAGGCTCGGGAGCGGGCGCTGGACGCCGCCGAGAAGCTGTTCTACGGGCGGGGTGTGCAGTCCGTCGGCATGGACGAGGTGCGCGGCACGTCCGGGGTCTCGCTCAAGCGCCTCTACCAGTTGTTCCCGGCGAAGGAGCAGCTGGTGGAGGCGTATCTGGAGCGGCGGGACACGCGCTGGCGCGGGCAGTTGGCCGAGTACGTCGAGCGGCTGCCGGAGCCCGAGGAGCGGATCCTGGCGGTGTTCGACTGGCTCGGGAAGTGGTTCGCCGAGCCGGGCTTCCGCGGCTGCGCGTGGCTGAACGCGTACGGCGAGCTGGGCGCCGGCTCGGCGCGCGTGGCCGCCCAAGTGCGTGCGCACAAGCGGGCGTTCCGGGAGTATCTCGGCACGCTCGTGGCGGCGACGGGACGGTCCGACGCGCTGGCCGGGCAGTTGTTCCTGCTGGCCGAGGGTGCCATGGTCACGGCGGGCGTCACCAGGAGCGCCGAACCCGCGGCCGAGGCGCGCGAGGCGGCCCGGCGGCTCCTGGGCGCCGGGTGAGATCCGAGGTCAGCTCACCGTCCCGGACACCGTGATGGCGCCGACCGGGCAGGCGCGGGCCGCCTCCCGCAGCAGCGGGTTGCCGCCGTCCGCGCCGCCCGGCAGCAGGGTGCTGTAGCCCTCGTCGTCCTGGGTGAACACGTCCGGGGCGGTCAAGGCGCACTGGCCCGCGCCGATGCAGACGTCCTGGTCGATGTCGATGTGCATGTGCGCAGGCCCTTACCAGGTCACGGGGAGTTCCAGCATCCCCTGGATGGTGTCGCCCGGCTTGAAGGGGATCTCCTCGGCCGGGGCGGCCAGGCGCAGGCCGGGCAGCCGGTCGAAGAGGCCGTGCAGGGCGATCTCCAGCTCGGCGCGGGCGAGGTTCTGGCCGAGGCACTGGTGGATGCCGAAGCCGAACGCGACGTGATGACGGGCGGGGCGGCTCCAGTCGAGCGTGTCCGGGTCGGGGTAGACCGTCTCGTCGCGGTTGATGACGGAGGTCGCGAAGACGACTCCCTCGCCCTTGCGAATCGTCGTCCCGGCCACCTCGATGTCCTCGACGGCGAGGCGCAGCATGCCGTCCGCGATGGACAGCATCCGCATCAGCTCCTCGACCGCGGCCGGCAGCAGCCCAGGGTCCGCGCGCAGCTCGGCGAGCCGCTCGGGGTGCTGGAGCAGGGTGAAGGTGCCGAGCGAGATCATGTTCGCGGTCGTCTCGTGGCCCGCGACCAGCAGGATGAGGGCCATGGCGATCAGACCCTCGCGGTCGAGGTCGCCCTCGCGCAGCCGCCGGTGGACCAGGTCGTCCAGCAGGCCGGTGCCCGGGTCCCGCTGTTTGCGGTCGATCAGTTCGCCGAAGTACGTCTCCAGCAGGTCGCGGGCGTCGAGTACGTCGGCGGTCTCCGGGCCGCGCAGCAGCCGTCGCGACTGGGTCTCGAAGAAGTCGTGATCGGAGTAGGGGACGCCGAGCAGGGCGCAGATCACCATGGACGGCACGGGCAGCGCCAAGGCGCTCACCAGGTCCGCCGGCGGGCCCTGGGCGATCATCGCGTCGAGCCGTTCGTCCACGATCCGCTGGATGCGTGGCCGGAGTTCGACGGCGCGCTTGAGGGTGAAGTCCCCGACGACCATCCGCCGCTGGGCGCGGTGCTCGGGGTCGTCGACGCCCAGCAGGGCCGTTCTGCGGTTGCGGATCCCGGCGAAGCGCCGGCTGGGGGCGGGGAAACCGGGCTGGTCGCGGTTGGACGACAGGCGCGGGTCGGCCAGCAGGGCGCGGGCGGTTGCGTGCCCGCTGACGAGCCAGGCCTCGCGGCCGTCGAAGATGGTGATCCGGGTCAGGGGGCGTTCGGTGCGCAGCGCGTCGTAGGCGGCGGGCGGATGGTAGGGGCAGGTCCTGCTCTGGGGGAAGGCGACGGGTGCGGTCGTGTCCGTCATGAAGACCTCGCAGACGAGTAATGCGTCGTGCCGATCTTCATTAGATGCCCCAGGCACCTATGAGGCGACGCGAAGTTCGGCCATGTCGCCGACGGCGACAAGATGGCCGGGGAATGCCGTCCTCCCGTTCGAGCTCCGGAGATCGCAGCCCCTGTTCGCGGTGCCGGCGTCCGTGATGGGGCACGGGTGCGGCGAGGCCGATCGAAAACCGGTTGTCGGTCCGGCGGGGCAGGCCCCAGGATCCAGCCATGCCTACCTTCACCGTTCTCCCGCCGCTGTCCGTCGCCGCTCCTGCCGGGCGCCGACAGCAGCAGTCCGGCCGCCGGGGAGGACCGACGCCGCCGCGGTCATGACCGCCGCGCTCGTCGCGGGGCTGCTCGCCGGGTACGGCATCGCCGTCCCCGTGGGCGCCGTCGGGACCTACCTCGTCTCCCTCACCGCCCGCACCTCCCTGCGCACCGGTGTCTGCGCCGCGCTCGGCGTCGCCACCGCCGACGGGCTCTACGCCCTCGCGGCCACGCTCGGAGGGACCGCCCTGGCGTCGGCACTGCGGCCGGTGCTCGGGCCGCTGCGGTGGGTCTGCGTGCTGGTGCTGCTCGCGCTGGCGGCATGGGGCGCTGCCACCGCCGTGCGCGAGTACCGGGGCCACCGGCTCGCGACCCGCACCGCCCCCGCTCCCCCGAGTCCCACCCGGGCCTATCTGAGCCTGCTGGGCATCACCCTGCTGAACCCCACCACCGTCATCTACTTCGCGGCCCTCGTACTCGGTTCCCAGGCCACCGGTCCGGCCGGTCCGCTGGAGCAGGGCGGGTTCGTGCTGGCCGCCTCGGCCGCCTCCGCGAGCTGGCAGGTACTGCTGGCCGGGAGCGGAGCTCTGCTGGGCCGCGCGCTGACCGGCCATCGGGGGCGGCTGGCGACGGCGCTGGTCGCGAGCGGGGTGATGACGGCGCTGGCCGTGCGGATGGCGCTCGCGCCGGGGTGAGATTCAGTGCTTCCGGCGGATCCGGCGGGGTGCGGATGATTCCCGGGGGCACGGGTGTTGAAGACGGGTGGCGATGAGCCGTGGACGCGACGATGGGACGGATGCCATGCCTCTCGAAGGCGACTACGAACCCAGCCCGACGCAGTGGGTGCGCAAGCAGGTGGAGCTGTACGAGAGCTCCGGCGGTACGGAGGGGACGACGCTTCAGGGCTCGAAGATGCCGGTCGTCGTCCTGACCTCGCGGGGTGCCAGGAGCGGGAAACTGCGCAAGACACCGGTGATGCGGGTGGAGCACGAGGGGCGCTACGCCGCGGTGGCCTCCCTCGGCGGGTCGCCCAAGCACCCCGTCTGGTACTTCAACATCCTGGCCCACCCGCACGTGGAGCTCCAGGACGGGCCGGTCAAGCAGGACATGACCGCCCGTGAGGTCACGGGCGAGGAGAAGGCGGCCTGGTGGGAGCGGGCCGTCGCGGCGTACCCGGCGTACGCCGACTACCAGAAGAAGACGGACCGCGAGATCCCGGTCTTCGTCCTGGAGCCGACCGAAGGGGACTGACAGCGGGCCGGCTGCCCGGTGCGGGCAGCCGGCGGAGAAATCTTCCGCCCCGTGGGTGTGAACCGGCCGCGACGGGGCACGCGAGGTTCAGGCCCCGCCGCGCTCCCCCGTCGCGGCGGGGCTTTCCGCTGCCTCGCGAGCGGGACGGTCGGTGACGTCGAGGAAGATCTGGTCTGCCTCGGGCACCGTCCGGGCGATGGATCGCTTGATGCGCACGGCGACCTCCTCGACGCGCTCGCTGTCCAGGCCGGGCACCAGGTCGACGCGGGCGGCCACCAGGGCCGTGTCGAGTCCGGTCTTCATCGTGAACAGCGCTTCCACACTGTCGATCTCGGGCTGTGCCCGCAGCAGCGCGCAGATGCGCCCGCTGGACTCGGGGTCGGCCGCCTCGCCGATCAGCTGGTCGCGGGCTTCGCGGCCCAGCCGGAAGGCCACGTAGACCAGCAGCGCACCGATCGCGATCGAGGCCGACGCCTCCCACACCGCCTGGCCGGTGACCATGTGCAGCGCCATGCCCACCATGGCCAGGGTGACGCCGAGCACGGCGGTGCCGTCCTCGGCGACGACCGTCCGCAGGGCCGGATCGCGCAGCCCGGCACCCGCGCCGCCCTGCCGTCGCACCTGGTAGAGCGCCCGCACCAGCGAACCGCCCTCCGCGAGGAGGGCGACACCGAGCACGATCAGGCCGGCCACATAGCCGCCGAGCTCCTCCTCCGTCTCGCTCGTCAGGGCCTCGAAGCCCTGGAAGAACGAGAAACAGCCGCCCATGACGAAGATCCCGACGGCCGCGAGGAGCGACCAGAAGAACCGCTCCTTGCCGTACCCGAAGGGATGACGGCGGTCGGCGGGGCGGCGGCTGCGGCGCAGGGCCGCGAGCAGGAACACCTCGTTCAGGCTGTCGGCCACCGAGTGGGCCGCTTCGGACAGCAGGGCCGGTGACCCCGCCGCCAGGCCGCCGATGGCCTTGGCCACCGCGATCACCAGATTGGCCGCGAGCGCCACCAGCACCGTGACGCGTGTCTTGTGATCACTTCCTTCATCAGTCACCCACGCCGATTGCCCCGGTCGGGGGTACTCACACCGTGCCGTGCGCGGAAAACGGGGAACGCGTTCACCAGGGACCACGTACGGCAAGGAGGTCACCCCCATGAGCCGCGACGACGGCGACGACGGCAACACCGGCTACGGAAGGAGGGCGTTCAAACGGTCCAAGGCACACTTCGCGGACCGGATCACCGCGGACGGCCGGGACGGCTGGCCGGTGGAGGCCGGGCGCTACCGTCTGGTCGTCAGCCGCGCCTGCCCGTGGGCGAGCCGGTCCCTGGTCTCCCGGCGGCTGCTCGGCCTGGAGGACGCCCTGTCCCTGGCCGTCGCCGACCCGATCCAGGACGACCGCAGTTGGCGCTTCACGCTCGACGAGGACGGCCGCGACCCGGTTCTCGGCATCCGCTATCTCAGTGAGGCCTACGACCGCCGGGAGAGCGACTACCCGGGCGGTGTCAGCGTGCCTGCGATCGTGGACGTGACCAGCGGCCGGCTGGTGACCAACGACTACCAGCAGCTCACCCTCGACCTCGCGACCGAGTGGAGCACCCTGCACCGGGAGGGCGCGCCCGACCTGTACCCGGCCGCGCTGCGCGACGAGATCGACGAGGTGATGGCGGACGTCTACGAAGACGTCAACAACGGCGTCTACCGGGCGGGGTTCGCCACCGGGCAGGAGGAGTACGAGGCCGCCTGCGC
This sequence comes from Streptomyces sp. NPDC002130, assembly GCF_040296465.1. Lineage (NCBI taxonomy): Bacteria > Bacillati > Actinomycetota > Actinomycetes > Kitasatosporales > Streptomycetaceae > Streptomyces > Streptomyces sp. NPDC002130. Next base: position 12,273 of record NZ_JBEOXI010000069.1, on the reverse strand, counting down.
CGGGGTGTTCCGGCGGCTGGAGCTGCTCGCGGGGCGGCTGGAGCGGCAGCGGTACCTCGTCGGCGACACGATCACCGAGGCGGACATCCGGCTGTTCACCACGCTGGTGCGTTTCGACGCGGTCTACCACGGCCACTTCAAGTGCAACCGCTGGAAGCTGACGGAGAACCAGGTGCTGTGGGGCTACGTCCGCGACCTGTACCAGACGCCCGGGTTCGGCGACACCGTCGACTTCGACCACATCAAACGCCACTACTACCAGGTGCACACGGGCATCAACCCGACCCGCATCGTCCCTTCGGGCCCGGACCTGTCCGGCTGGCTGACCCCGCACCACCGCGAGGAGCTGGGCGGCCGGCCGTTCGGTGACGGCACACCGCCCGGGCCCGTCCGCGCCGAGGAGCGGATCCCGGCGGCGCACACCCTCTGACCACACTCACCCCCCTTCAGCGATTTAGGAGCTCCCGTGGCCAAGAAGAAGAAGATGTCCCTCGCGTACCAGCCCCTGGGGTTCGTCCTCGGCTGGTCGGGCGGCTGGCTGGCCGGGCTCGCCTTCCGCAAGACGTGGATGGCGATCCGGCACGAGGAGGACGCGCCCGACGCGCTGGACAAGGACCGCGGCTGGGGCGAGGTCCTGCTGGCCGCCGCGATCCAGGGCGCGATCTTCGCGGTGGTGCGCAGCGCCGTGGACCGCGCGGGCGCCAAGGCCATCGAGCGTTCGACCGGCACCTGGCCGGTCGGCGAGAAGGGCGGCCGGGACTGACACGGCCACCCGGCCCCCGCCCGGCGCCTGCCGGGCGGGGGCCGGTCCCTGTGTGGGTGCACTTCTTGATGCACCTGTTCTGGGCGGGCAGCGCGGCGGCCGGGGCTCTGCTGGGCTCCCTCGTCCCGGGCGGTGTCACCGGTCTGGACTTCGCGCTGACCGCGCTGTTCGTCGTCCTCGCGCTCGGCGCGGTGGGTGACCTGCGCGGTGATCTGCCCACTTGGCTGCTCGCCCTGCTCAGCGCCCTGGTCTCGGTCCTGGTCACCGCAGCCGTCACCCGGGCCCTGCGCGACCTCCCCGTCACCCAGTCGCGCGCCGCGGCCCCACTGGCCGCCCTGGCGGTCACCGCCGGACTGCACCTGTGGCGCCGCAACGCCCTGCTGAGCATCCTCGCCGGCACGGCCGTCCATGTCGCCCTGGCCGGTACCGTCTTCGCCCGCTGACCAGGGAGCGTGATGCCGGGCTCCGGCATCACCTCCCGTTCGGTTCAGCCCTGCTTGGGTGCCGTCGGCGCGGTGCGGCGCAGGGTGAAGGAGTGGCCTGCCGGGTCGGCGTAGCCGCGTTCCTCCAGAGGGCCCGAGGGCTCCTTGGCCTCCAGCGGGCGGCCGCCGAGGCTGATGACGCGGCGTTCCACCGCGTCGAGGTCGTCCACCACGAACTCCAGATGGGCCTGGAGGGAGTTCTCGGGACGCGGCCAGCTGGGCGGGGTCGCGTTGACGTCCCGGCGCAGGGCGATCCGGAAGCCGTCGGCGCTCTTGATCTCCACCCGGTTGGCGGTGGCGTCCGACTCCTCACCCTCCAGCAGTTCCTTGTAGAACACGGCGAGCTTCTCGGGTTCGGCGCAGTCGAGCACGAGGACCCCCGCTTTCACCAGTGCCATGTCTCCTCCGCAGGATCGCGGCCGCGGGGCGGTCGTGCCCTGCGGCCCTCTCCTGTGCGGATATCCCGGTCCGGCCGATTCAGTCGGTCTTCAACCACCGTCCGTCGCGCATGAGTTCGCGGCCGTCGAGTTCGTCGGCCTCCCGCCAGGCCTGCACCCGCCGCGGTACGACGCGGAAGTAGAGGTACGGCGTGGCGAGCCGGCGGGGGTCGAACCCGGTCTTCGCGGCGAAGAGTTCGGCGTCCTGTTCGGTCAGCTCGCCGGGCTGGACCGTCTCGACGGTGCCCTCGACCATGACGACGTCGCGGGTCGGCCCGATGCCCACGCGGGCCCGGCCGGACGCGGCCAGGTTCCGTTCGGTGGGGCTCGACGCGGGCGTGGCGAACAGCAGGTACGAGCCGTTCCAGAGGAAGGACAGCGGGACGAGGTACGGCTGACCCGACGCGCCGTCGGCCGTGGCGACCCAGGCGTCCACGTCGTGGTCCAGCCGGTGCAAGGTGTCCTTCTTGCGCTGCTCAGCGCTGCGTACGGGTGCGGACGTCATCGCGGTGCGCCTCCTGACGAGTCGTCGGACGGACTCGGACCAGTGTGGCGTGCCGAGACGCCGGAGGCTCGGCGGACAAGCCGGGGCCTGGTGAGGGAGGAGGGAGTGTACGCAGCTCAAAGGCTTTTCGCCGTAACCGAGATCACGGTGGTGTCACGGAATGGCTTGTTCGCGCCTTGGGCAGCCTCGTACCGCTTCTCGGTTCAACATTCGGACTGCGAAGCCGAGTTCGAGTGTGCGGCCGGTCACGACACCGTCCGCTCGCAGGGGCGGGGGGCTCTGCGGTCCGTCTCCCGGAAGGAAGCACATGCCTCAGGACGTCCGATTCGACCTGCCCTTCGACACCCCCGTCAGTGAGCATCTGGAGTTCGCCCGGGCACGACATCTGCGCTGGGTGTGGGACATGCATCTGGTCCGCAGCCGGGAAGGGTTCGAGGAGTACAAGTCCTGGGACCTGCCCCTGGCCGCCGCCCGCACCTATCCGCACGCGTCGGCGGACGACATGGTCGTTCTGATGAACTGGTTCTCGCTGGCCTTCCTCTTCGACGACCAGTTCGACGCCGGCAGGCCCGACCGGGCCGACCGCATAGCGGAGGTCGCCCGGGAACTGATCGTCACTCCCCTGCGTCCGGCCGGCAGCCCGCCCCGGGTGGTCTGTCCGATATCCCTCGCCTGGGCCGAGGTGTGGAGCCATCTCTGCGATGGCATGTCCCTGACATGGCAGACACGCTTCGCGGCCTCCTGGGGACGGTTCCTCGTCGCGCACTGCGAGGAGGTCGACCTGGCCGCCCGGGGGCTGGAGGGGACGCTCGCGCTCGACGAGTACACCGCCTTCCGGCGCCGTACGGTCGGCATCCACCACAGCATCGACGCGGGTGAGCGCAGCCGCGGCTTCGAGGTGCCGGCCCAGGCGATGGCGCATCCGGTGATGGAGCGGATGCGCGATCTGGCCGCGGACACCATCGGGTTCATGAATGACATCCACTCCTTCGAGCGGGAGAAGCGCCGCGGCGACGGCCACAACCTGATCGCCGTGCTGCGCCGGGAGCGGGGCTGCTCGTGGCAGGAGGCCACCGACGAGGCGTACCGGATGACGATCGGCTGCCTCGACGAGTACCTCGAACTCCAGGAGCGCGTCCCGCACATGTGCGACGAGCTCAGGCTCGACGATTCGGAGCGCGACCGGGTGCGGATGGGGGTGGAGGCCATCCAGCACTGGATCAACGGCAACTACGAGTGGGCGCTGATCACCGGCCGCTACGCGGCGGCGAAGGAGGGCGCGGTGGCCACGGCCGAACAGGCCGGACGCGGCTCGGTGGACGACCTGCTGACCGTGTGACACGGCAGTGCCCGGCCGGACGTCCGGCCGGGCATCACACGGCGGTGCTATACGGCGAACTCGACCGGCAGGCTGTCCAGCCGGGACTCCCACGTGGAGGCGGTCGAGGTGAGCTCCTCCGCCGGCACGGCCAGGGTCAGGCCCGGCAGGCGGTGCAGCAGGACGTCCACCGCGATCTCGATGATGGACTGGCCGATGCCCTGTCCGGGGCATTCGTGCGGACCCGAACTGAAGGTCAGGTGGGCCTGGTTGCCCTGGACCGACACCCCGGTGTCCGGCCGGACGTCGGGGTCGGCGTTGCCCGCGGCCAGGCCCAGCACCAGCAGGTCGCCCTCCTGGATCTGGTGGCCGCCGAGTTCCAGGTCACCGGCCGCGAACCGGCCCGGCAGCACGGCCAGCGGCGGGCTGTTCCACATGACCTCCTCCACCACGGCGGAGACGTTCAGCTGGCCGCTGATCAGTCCGGAGAGCCGGGCGGTGTCGGTGAGGATCATCTGGAGGACCCGGGCCAGCAGATTGCTGGTCGTGGTGTGCGCGGCGATCAGCACCAGACGCAGATGGCTGACCACCTCGTCCTCGTCGAGACCGGCCGGGTGTCCCAGCAGGGCGGTGGTGAGGTCGCCGCCGGGTTCGGACCGCTTGCGCTCGGCCAGCTCGCCGAGGATCACCATGATGCGGTCGTTGTGCGCGAGGGCGTCCTCACCGCCCTTGAGGACCTGGGCACAGGACTCGACCAGATTCCGCCCCTCCGCCTCCGCGAGTCCGAGGATGCGGGAGAGCACGAGCATCGGCAGGTACTCGGCGTAGTCCGACACGAGGTCGGCGCTGCCGGACCCGGCGAAGGCGTCGATCTGCTTGTTCGCGAAGTGGGTGGCGTGGCGGCGGATGCCGCGGGCCGCCGCCGCCTGGAGCCCGTCGGTGACAGCGGCGCGCAGCCTGCGGTGCGGTTCGCCGTCCTGGGAGACGCAGTCCGGGCGCCATCCGAGCATCGGGATCAGCGGCGAGGTCTCCTCGACACGCCCGTCGGCCCAGTCCCGCCAGATCCTCGCGTCCCGGCTGAACTGGCGGGGGTTGTCGAGCACCCGCCGGTTGTCCCGGTAGCCGAGGACCAGCCAGGCGGGCACGTCGCCCTCGAGGAGGACCGGCGCCACCGAGCCGTGCTCCTTGCGCAGCCGCTCGTAGATGCCCTCCGGGTCGGTCGCGGCGTCCGGGCCGTACAGCCGGGTCAGGTCCGTCCCGTGGTGGGCGACGGGGCAGCCCCGCACGGCCTGCAGGGAGGATTCGGTCGAGTCGTTCATCGGGGCTCCAGGGCCACGGCCGAGCGTTCCTTCAGATGGTGGATCAGGGCGACGAGGACGTCCCTGCTGGAGGCGCGGTCACGGGCGTCGAAGGCCACGACCGGGGTGTTCTCGGGGATGTCCAGGGCGTCCCGGATCTCCTCGACCGGGTAGTTCCGGGAATCGGGGAAGACGTTCAGCGCGACGACGAAGGGGACTTCCTGCCGCTCCATCTCCTCGATCGCCCGGAAACTGGACTCCAGCCGGCGCGTGTCCACCAGCACGATCGCGCCGAGCGCACCCTTGAACAGGCCGTTCCACAGGAACCAGAACCGCTCCTGCCCGGGCGTGCCGAACAGGTACAGCACCAGGGACTCGTTGATGCCGATCTTGCCGAAGTCCAGGCTGACGGTGGTCTGCGTCTTGTCGGCGACGCCGATGAGGTGGTCGACGTCGACACTGGCCTGGGTGAGGGTCTCCTCGGTGGTGAGCGGCTTGATGTCGCTGACCGACCGGACCATGGTGGTCTTCCCGGTGCCGAACCCGCCGGCGATCATCACCTTCACCGAGCGGGTGTCCCCGGCCGAGCCTCCGGGTTGGTCAAAGCCTTTCAAGTCCACTGAGTACCTCCTCAAGGAGCGCGAGGTCGGGCCCGCGGCCGGCTTCGTGTGCCGGGATGGGGTTACGGGCTTCGACGCGACCTGCGTCCAGCAGGTCCGACAGCAGCACCGCGAGAATGTTGAAGGGGAGCCCGAGGTGAGCGCCGAGTTCGGCGACCGACAGCGGGTCGCGGCAGCGGCGGAGGATCTCCTCGTGCTCGTGCTGCATGCCCGGTAACGGGGCGGCCCGGGCGACGACCAGGGTCGCCACGTCGAGGCTCGACGCCGAACCGCCCGGTCCGCTGCGCCCTCCGGTGAGGACGTAGTAGCGCTCGAGACCGGACGGGTCCGACGGTCTGCGGGGAGCACTCATCCAGAGTGCTCCTCCAGGCGCGGAGTGGTGCCGAGGAGCTCACCCATCCTGCGGGCCAGGTCCCTCATCTGGTGCCCGAGCAGACCCTGGTCGAGGCCTTCCCTGGCGAGGACACCGAGGTAGGTCTCCACACCCGCGCGCACGACGAAGAGGTGCCCGCCGTCCACCTCGATCATCGCCAGGCGCAACTGCCCGGCGTACTTGGGGAACTGCTCGGCGACCGGCTGGGCCAGCGCCTGCAGGCCGGCCACCACGGCGGCGAAGCGGTCGACGTCGTCGGGGTCTTCGGCGCCGTAGGAAGTGATGGCCTTGCCGTCGCTGGAGGCCACGAGGGCGAAACGGATCTCCTGGATGCTCTCGACGAGATCGCGGAGCGCCCAGCTCACGTCTGTTCCTTGTTGCGTCATGAGGAGTGGTCGCTCTCTTCGGTGCGGTGCTCGGTGTACTCGCGGCCGGCGAGGGTGTCGCGGTCGTCGGCCGGCTCGGAGGCCTCCGCCGCGTCGCGTCCGGCGGTGGCGAAGGCGGCGAGTCCCGAGAAGGACGCGTCCGGCGGGACGGCGGCGACGGTGACCCGGTCGCTTCGCTCGGCCGGCCTGGGCGCCTCCGTCTCGTTCCGCTTGCTGCGGCGGCGGGGCAGCCCGCCGGGCGTGGTCTGTCCGGTGGCGGCCTCGGCGGCCCGTGGTTCGGGCACGGTGGCCGTCTCGCGGGCCGGTGCGGCCGTGGCGGTGCGGACCTCGGGGGCGGGTGCGGCCGGTGCGGCCGTGGGCAGCGGGCTGAAGTACTTGTGCGGGACCACGACCACCACGGAGGTGCCGAGCCACGGGGAGTCCGCGAAGGTGACGCGGATGCCGTAACGGCGGGCGAGGGCGCCGACGACGCGCAGGCCGATGTTGGCGTCCTCGGTGATGCCGCCGAGGCCCGCGCCGGGCGCCGTGCCCGCGAGGGCGTGCTCGGCCTCGCGCTTCTTCTCCTCGCTCAGGCCCTTGCCGGAGTCCTGGATCTCGATGCCGACGCCGTTGGGCACCTCCTTGCCGGAGATGAGCACCGGCTCGGTGGGCGGCGAGTAGCGGGCCGCGTTGTCCAGGAGGTGGGCGAGGATCAGCGTGAGGTGGTCGACGAGGCCGCCGTCGACGCCGAGTTCGGGCAGGTGGCGCACCTGGATCCGGTGGAAGTCCTTGATGCGGCCGATGCCGCCGCGCACCACGCTCAGCAGCCGCTGCGGCTCCTGCCACTGCCGGCCGGGCCGGTCCGAGCCGCCCAGCACGCCGATGCTCGCGGCGAGCGAGTCGGCGGGGCCGAGCTCCTGGTCGAGCTCCATCAGGCCCCGGGCGACGGCCGGCAGCCGGCCGTGCTCGCCCTGCATCTCGTGCAGCCGGCCGCGGAGCTTGCTGGTCAGGACGTGGATGCGGTTGCCGATGCTGATCACGGCCTGCTCGGCGGAGGTGGAGCGGTCGAACTCCGCCTCCAGACCGATCAGGGAGGTGCGCAGCAGCTTGCGCAGCTCGGCCTGGAGCTCCGAACTGACCTTGGCGCACTGGTTGACCGTGGGCAGCAGGTCGTCGATGGCGTCGCCGGCGCGCAGCTTGGCCATCGCGTCGGGCAGCTGCTCGTCGGCGAGCCGGGCGACCGCGGCGAGCTGGTGGGAGAGCTGCTCCTGCCAGACCTCGGCCTGGTCGGCGAGCTGGGCCTCGTAGGAGGCGGCCTGCTCGGTCAGCCGTTCCTCGTACGCCCTGGACCTGTCGGCGAGCTGCGACTCGTACGTGGCGCTCTGGTCGGCGAGCTGCGACTCGTAGCCGGCGCTCTGGTCGGCCAGGCGCCGCTCGTAGGCCGCGTTCTGCTCGTTGAGCTGGGATTCCAGGCCGGCGCGATCGGCGGAGAACTTGCGTTCCAGGCCCGCCACGTGCTGCTGCCACTGCATGTTGTGCTCGGCCTGCGTGGCGCGGAAGGAGCCCTCCGCCCGGTGCAGTTGTGCCCTGGTGCGCAGCAGCAGCCGTACGCACACGGCACCGGCCGCCGTCGCCGCGATTCCGGCGACGGCCGTGATTATTCGCTCCGAGCTCATGAACGTGGCGGCAACGGTCCCGCCTCCCAGGCCCAGCGGCATCAACCACCAGCTGTACCAGGCGACAGGGGCCCGCGCCGCCGGTGGCGGAGTGGCGAGTTCCATCTGCATCCTTCGAAGCGACACGAACGAACAGGGGGGGTGTGGACCGCACTCATGAGTACGCACCGCGGGTCGACTGGACGCGATCGCGTCAACTCGCAGCGCCGATCGGAACCTTATCGGGTTTGGACCCGAAAGGATCAATCTCGTCCCCCGGGTGGACGTGAGGGTTCCGTCACGCTCCGACGGAAGGAAACAGGTCGACAAATGGCTTTGAAGTCAGGGGACTTGGGTGTACGGCAGGGGCCGCTTCGACTGTCGAGCACCACGTCGCTCAGCTGCCGTGGTGGTCAGCGGGCGGTCTGGAACGTGCGGCGGTAGGCCTGCGGGGAGACCCCGATCGCCGCGTTCAGGTGCTGGCGCAGGGACGCGCCCGTCGCGAAGCCGACCCGGCCGGCGATCTGATCCACCGTCAGGTCGCTGGACTCCAGCAGATGCCGGGCCCGGACCACGCGCTGCTGGATCAGCCAGCGGCCCGGGCTGAGACCCACCTCGTCGTGGAAGCGGCGGGCGAAGGTTCGCCGGCTCATCCGCGCGTGGCCGGACAGATCGGCCAGGGTGAGCGGTTCGTCGAGGCGCTCCAGAGCCCAGGCACGGGTGGCCGCGGTGCTCGCGGCGCCCTGCTCGGGGACGGGCTGCTCGATGTACTGGGCCTGGCCGCCGTCCCGGAAGGGCGGGACGACACAGCGGCGGGCGACGCTGTTGGCCAGCCGGCTGCCGTGGTCCTTGCGGACCAGGTGCAGGCAGATGTCCACGCCGGAGGCGGCCCCGGCGGAGGTCAGGAACGGATGGTCGTCGACGAACAGCACGTCGGGGTCGAGGTCGACGCGCGGGAACATGCGCCGGAAGTGGTCGGCCACCTGCCAGTGGGTGGTCGCCCGGCGTCCGTCGAGGAGACCGGCGGCGGCGAGGACGAAGGCGCCGGTGCAGATGGAGACGATGCGGGTGCCGGGGCGGATGAGCGCGAGCGCGGCCAGGACGTCGTCGGACACCTCGTCGGCCAGACGGTCGGGGGAGACGGGCGCGATCACGACCGTGCCCGCCGTGGCCAGGACCTCGGGGCCGTGCTCGACGGTGACGCCGAAGTCCGCGTTGGTGCGCACCGGACGGCCGTCGACCGAGCAGGTGAGGACCTCGTACCGGCCGTCGGCCGCACCGAGGATCCGGCTGGGGATGCCCAGCTCGAAGGGGTACACCCCGTCCAGGGCCAGGACCACCACTCGTTCACGTCTCATGGCACGATCGTATCGAATGTTGGCAATCTTGCCATTGGCGCGGGCTCTGCGGAGCGGCACGCTGGTTCACCATGAGCACCCAGAACACGATGCGAGCCATCAGCCAGGACGTCCTCGGCGGCCCCGAGGTCCTGAAGGAAGTGGAGATCGAGCGCCCGGTACCGAAGCCCAACGAGGTACTGGTCCGGGTGCGGGCCGCCGGGGTCAACCCGACCGACTGGAAGCACCGCGCCACCGGTGGATTCCTGGGCGAGCCGCCCTTCGTCCTCGGCTGGGACGTCTCCGGGGTGGTGGAGGCCGTCGGCATCGGCGTCGTGGCCTTCGCGCCCGGTGACGAGGTCTTCGGCATGCTGCCGTATCCGTACGGCCACGGCTCGCACGCCGAGTACGTCATCGCCCCGGTCCGCGCCCTGGCACGCAAGCCGGCCGGCGTCGACCACACCCAGGCGGGCGCGCTCCCGCTGGTCTCGCTCACCGCCTGGCAGGCGCTGACCGAACACGCGGACCTCCGGCCCGGCCACCGGGTGCTGATCCACGCCGCGGCCGGCGGGGTCGGGCACGTGGCGGTGCAGATCGCCAAGGCGCGCGGCGCCTACGTGATCGGCACGGCGAGCGCGGGCAAGCACGAGTTCCTGCGCGGCATCGGCGTCGACGAGACGATCGACTACCGCGAGACGGACTTCACCGAAGCCGTGAAGGACGCCGACGTCGTCCTGGACACGATCGGCGGCGACAACGCCCTGCGCTCGCTGCGCGTGCTGCGCCCCGGCGGTGTCCTGGTCTCGATCCTCCCGGGCGGCTCGGACGACCTCTACGAGGAGGCCGAGCGGCTCGGTGTGCGGGCGCTGCGGATGCTGGTGGACGCCGACCGCAGCGGCATGGAGGCGATCGCGGAACTCGTGGCGACGGGCAAGCTGCGCGCCACGATCGCCGGGACCTTCCCGCTGGCCGAAGCCGCCGAGGCACACACCCTCGGCGACACCGGCCGCACGACGGGGAAGCTGGTGTTGCTGAACGACTGAGCCGGCATCGCGCGGGCGGTGTCAGAACGTCAGGACCGGCTTGATCGTCTTGCCGGACCTCATGTCCTGGACCGCCCGGTCGATGTCCGCGAAGGGGTAGGTGCCGATCAGGCGGTGCAGTGGGAGCCGCCCGTCCTTCACCAGGGCGACCAGGGCCGGGATCATGGTCTGGGTCTCGCTGTCGCCGAGGGTGAGGCCGACGACGCGCTTGCCGCCGAGGAGGCCGTTGACGTCGAGGGCGACCTCGGTGCCGAAGGGCGGGGCGCCGACCACGACCAGGGTGCCGCGTGCGGCGAGCGCGTCGACGCCCTGACGCAGGACGCCGACGTTGCCCGTGGTCTCCACGACCCCGTCCGCGCCCTGGCCCGCGGTGATCTCGGCGAGGGCCGGGGCGAGGTCCGTCCCGCTCGTGTCGACGGTGTGGGTGGCGCCCAGCTCCCTCGCCAGGGTCAGGCGTTCGGCGACCCGGTCGACGGCGACGATCCTGGTGGCCGGGGTGAGCGCCGCCGCCATCACGGCCGACAGGCCGACCGCTCCGGCGCCCAGGACGACGACCGTGCCGCCGGTCTCCGGCTTCAGGACGTTCCACACGGCCCCGACACCGGTCTGTACGCCGCAGCCCAGCGGGGCGATCGACTCCAGCGGCACACCCGGGTCGACCTTGACCAGGCTGCGCTCGTCGGCCAGCGCCAGCTCGGCGAAGGAGGACTGGCCGAAGAAGTGGCCGCCCAGCGCCTCGCCTCCCCGGCTGATGGTGCTGGTGCCGTCGGCCCGGCCGCCGCCGATCAGGTTCAGCGGCAGCCAGGTCGCGCAGTACGCGGGGTGCCCGCCGCGGCAGTTGCGGCAGTCGCCGCAGGAGGTGAAGGAGAGCAGGACGTGGTCGCCCGGTGCGACGCCGGTGACGGCGGAGCCGACGGCCTCGACGACGCCCGCGCCCTCGTGCCCGAGGACCCCGGGCAGCGGGAATGGCAGTCCGCCGCTCGCCACCCCGAGGTCGGTGTGGCACAGGCCGGTGGCGACCATGCGGACCAGCGCCTCGTGCGGGCCGGGTGCGTCGAGGACGACGTCGGAGAGGGTGAAGGGCGCGCCGCCGGACTCGACGACCGCGGCACGGGTGGTGATGGGCATCGTGATGACTCCTGGACGGTGCTCAGTCGAGCGAGACGACGACGGACTTGACCTTGGTGTAACCGGCGAGGGCCTCGGGCCCGTACTCGCGGCCGTAGCCGGAGTCCTTCACTCCTCCGAAGGGCACCGCCGGGTCGAGCATCGCCCAGTCGTTGACCCAGACGATGCCGGCCTGGAGCCGGCCGGCGACCCGGTGCGCGCGGGCGAGGTTGCCGGTCTGGACACCCGAGGCCAGGCCGTAGGGCGTGGAGTTGGCGAGGGCGACGGCCTCGTCCTCGTCGTCGAAGGGCTGCACGGTGAGGACCGGGCCGAAGATCTCCTCCTGGACCACGCGGGAGTCGTTCGCCAGGTCGGCGATGACGGTGGGCTTGTAGTAGTAGCCGCCGTCGAGGTCCAGCCGTTCGCCGCCGCAGACGATGCGGGCGCCTTCCTTGCGGGCCAGGGCGACGTACTCCTCGACCTTCTTCAGGTGCTTCTCGGCCGCCATCGGGCCGACCACCGTGGCCGGGTCGCGAGGGTCGCCGACCGGCACACCGGGCACGGCCTCGGCGAGAATGCCGAGCAGCGTCGGATACACCGAGCGGGCCACCAGCAGGCGCGGGCCGCCCATGCAGAACTGGCCGGTGTTGAAGACGAAGCCCTTGATGACCGCGCCGACCGCCTTCTCCAGGTCGGCGTCCTCGAAGACGATGTGGGCGGCGTTCCCGCCGAGCTCCATGGTGACGGGCTTGAGCGCCTCCCCCGCGACACTCGCCACGTGCCGGCCGATGGCGGTGGAGCCGGTGAAGGCGACCTTGTCGACACCGCGGTGCCGCAGCAGTGCCTCGCCCGCCACCGGGCCGCTGCCGGTCACCACGTTGACCACGCCGTCGGGGACGCCCGCCTCCTGGAGCAGGCGGGCCATGTACAGGGCGCTGAGCGGGGTCTCGTCGGCGGGCTTGTGGACGAC
>NZ_JBEOXI010000068.1:0-35895 GCF_040296465.1 Streptomyces sp. NPDC002130 | reverse complement strand
ATGCGCAGTTCGGCGAGGTCGTTGCTCTTGGCTTCCTCGCGGGCCAGCAGCAGGGCCTGGAGGTTGGACTGGGTGCCGCCGGAGGTGAACACGCCGTCGGCGGCGGGGCCGAGGCCGATCCGCTCGGTCGTCCAGTCGATCAGCTTCCGCTCGATGAGTGTGCCGCCGGCCGACTGGTCCCAGGTGTCCAGGGAGGAGTTCACGGCGGACAGGACGGCCTCGCCGAGCACGGCCGGGATGACGACCGGGCAGTTCAGGTGGGCCAGGTAGCGGGGGTGGTGGAAGTAGATCGCGTCCCGGAGGTAGACGTCCTCCAGTTCGTCGAGCACCGCCGTGGTGTCGTGCAGCGGCTGGTCGAGGTCGATCTCGTCGATGCGGGGGGAGAGGGCGTCGACGCTGATGCCGGTGAACGGCCGGTCGGTGGCGGCGAGTTTGGCGGCCACCCGCTCGACTCCGTCGGTCACGGAGCGGCGGTACTGCTCCGCGGTGGTGTCGTTGAGCAGGTGCGAGCGCATGTGGGGGTCCTCCGGTGGGGACAGTCCGGTGCGGGACAGGGGTGGGCTGGTCTCCGGCGTCCAACTTAGGTAAGCCTAACCTAAGTCGACCAGTGCGGAAGCGGGCCCTGCCGTGACTGTGGTCACTCGTGTCACTTCGGTCGGGATGGGGCTGCGGCTCCTGGGGGAGGGGGCCGGCCTTGGGCGAGGCCGCGGCAGTTGTGCGGGCGACGCCGCGGCGATCGCGCGGGCGAGGTTGCGGCGGTCACGCGGGCGAGGCTGCGGCCGTCGCGCGGGCTGCGCGGAAACGGGGCGAGGTTGCGGCTATGCCTCCGCCCGCAGTTGCTCCTCGCTCACGCCGCGGCGCCAGTAGCCGACGAACGTCACCCTGCGCCGGTCGATCCCGAGCTCGCGCACGAAGTGCCGGCGCAGCTCCTTCACGCACCCGGACTCGCCGGCGATCCAGACGTACGGCCGCTCGGCCGACGGCAGCGGGGTGTCGCGGAGGGCGCCCAGGGCCATGGGGGACCCCTCGGCGGTCCCTTCCTCCTTGACCAGCCAGGTGATCTCGGCGTCGGCCAGGGTCACCAGGTCCTGGATGTCACCGGCGTGCGCAACCTCCAGCCAGACCCGGGCGCGGGTGCCGGCCGGCAGCGACTCGACGATGGCGGAGGCGGCCGGGACGGCGGTCTCGTCGCCCCAGACGACGACGAGGTCGGTGTCCTCGGGCGGCCGGAAGCGGATCGCCCGGTTGTCGGCGACGGCCGGACCGAGCAGCAGGACCCGGTCCCCGGCGGTGGCGCGGGCGGCCCAGCGGGAGGCCGGGCCGGCCTGGACGGAGGCGTCCGGTCCGATGCCGTGCAGGGCGAAGTCGATGTCGATCTCGTCCGGGTCCCGGCGCAGGTCGCGCAGGGTGTACGAGCGCATCACGGCCCTGACGTCGTCCGGGAGTTCACGCCAGCCCTGCCACCAGCCGTCCCCGAGTTCGAGCGGGACGACCGGCTCGGGCTGCCCCGGGTGCGGCAGGAACAGGGACAGGGACTGGTCGTGCCCGTCGGAGTGGAACGCGTGCAGATCGGGGCCCCCGAAGGTGACACGGACCAGCGACGGCCCGAGCCGCCTCGTCCGCAGGACCTGGAGGGAGAAGAAACGGAACGGGGCGGCCACGGCGGTGGTCATGGGACTCCTGATTCATCGTCAGGGGCGGGTGGACACCCTGGGGGCGCGGGGCTGGGTGGACATGCGGCTCCGCCGCGCGGGCGCGACCGGCCTCAACGGCCCGCACCCGCCACACCCTTGACGCGCCCCCACGGATGGCGCGTCAGGCGACCTTCTTCGCGCTCTCGATCGCCTTCGCGAGGTTCTCGACCAGAGGCACGCACTTGTCGTACGACAGGATCGGCTCGGGCGAACGCGCGATGACCTGACCGGCCTTGACCGCGGGCAGCTTCTTCCAGGTCGCCTCGGTGATGTCGGCCGGCTGGATGGTCGAGGCGCGGTCGTCCATCATGATGATGTCGGCCGGGTACTTGTCGACGTTCTCCCAGCTGAGGTTCTCGAACCAGCCGCCGTTGGCCTCCATGGCCTTCTTCGGGGGCTCGACGAGGTTCACGCCGAGGGCCTTGAAGTACTCCAGGTCGATGGAGAAGTTGGAGCCGGAGACGTAGAAGATGGCGTCCGAGGCGGAACCGGCCAGCACCTTGATCTCGGGGCGGGACTTGGCGGCCTTGCGCAGTCGCTCGGAGGCGGCCTCGAAACGCTTCTTCGCCTCGACGACCTTCGCGTCCTTCAGGTCGGCGCCGAGCGACTCGGCGAGCTCGGCCATGCGCTGCAGCGGCTTCGGCATCTGACGGTCGAACACCGAGACGGCCACGCTCGGGGCGAGCTTGGCGATCTTGTCCTTGGAGGCCTCCGGGACGTACCAGAGGGTGCCGGCGGCGTCGAAGGTGGTGGTGATGAGCACCTCGGGCTGGAAGGCCGCGTACTGCTCGACGTTGAACTGGTCGAACCGGTTGCCGAAGACGGTCAGCTTGCTGACGTCCATGTCGCCGGCCTGGACGTCGGCCTTGCCGTCCTTGGTCTTCGTCGGGCCGAAGACGCCCTTGACCTCGATGCCGTAGTCGTACAGGGCGGCGGCGACGCCGGTGAACGCGACGATTTTCGTGGGGACCTGGTCCAGGCTCACGGTCTTGCCGCGGTCGTCCTTGAAGGACCAGGGGCCGGACTTGGCGGCACCCTTCGAGTCCGAGCCGCCGTCCTTGGAGTCTTCACTGCCACACGCGGTCACGAGGGCGCCGAGCCCGAGAGCACCACCGGCGGCGAGCAGGCCGCGGCGGGAGTAACGGGCGGTTCTGGCGTTCGACATGACTGGGTCTGCTTTCGTGCGTACGGAGCCACTGCGGGCACGGCCGACACCCGCTTGGCTGAGATCAGGATTAGGTTAGCCTAACCTGAGATCGTGTCCAGGGGTCGGGGGTGTGTGCCCGGGAGTGGGGGCGGGGATGCCCGGGGGTGCGGTGATCCGGATCACCGGGGGGCGAAGTCCCGCCAGGCGCGTTCGCTACGACGTCAACGGCCGGTCACGGCCCGGACCAGGTCGGTGCGAGCGACCTGCAGCACGAACTCCTCACCGCTACCGGGTGCGGGCTTGGCGTACCAAGGAAGCCCGCGTCGGCGCCATCTGGCCGGCCGAAGGCCCTGGGGGAGCGGCGGCAGGCCGAGTGTCGAAGAGCCGGATCAGTGAAGTGAAGCGCAGAGGGCCGTCCCGCAATTTGTGGGGGACGGCCCTCTACGCTCACAGCCTGGTGGTCGGCCCGCGCTGTGGTCGGGCCCGACTTGGGCTCAGCCCACCAGCCCCAACTCCCGGGCGATCAGCATGCGCTGGACCTCGCTCGTGCCCTCGCCGATTTCGAGGATCTTGGAGTCTCGCCACATGCGGGCGACCGGGTACTCGTTCATGAAGCCGTAGCCGCCGTGGATCTGGGTGGCCTCCCGGGCGTTGTCGACCGCGACCGTGGACGAGTGGAGCTTGGCCAGGGCCGCTTCCTTCTTGAAGGGGGCGCCGGTCACGAGGCGGGCCGCCGCGTCGCGCCAGGCCAAGCGGGCCGTGTGGGCCTTCATCTCCATGTCCGCGATCTTGAACTGGATGGCCTGGTTGGCGGCGATCGGCTTGCCGAAGGCGTGGCGTTCCTTGGCGTACTTGACCGACTCGTCCACGCAGCCCTGTGCCAGGCCCGTCGCCAGGGCCGCGATCGCGATCCTGCCCTCGTCGAGGATGCGCAGGAACTGGGCGTAGCCGCGGCCCTCCTCGCCCAGGAGGTTCTCCGCCGGGACCCGGACGTCCGTGAAGGACAACTCCCGGGTGTCCGAGGCGTTCCAGCCGACCTTCGAGTACGGGGCCGCGACCGTGAAGCCGGGGGTGCCCGAGGGGACGATGATCGAGGAGATCTGCGGCTTGCCGTCGGGCTTGCGGCCGGTGACCGCGGTGACCGTCACCAGGCCCGTGATGTCCGTGCCCGAGTTGGTGATGAAGCACTTGGTGCCGTTGATCACCCATTCGTTCGTGGCGGCGTCCAGGCGGGCCGTCGTACGGGTCGCGCCCGCGTCGCTGCCGCCGTCCGGCTCCGTCAGGCCGAACGCGCCCAGGACTTCGCCCGAGCACAGGCGGGGGAGCCACTCCCGCTTCTGCGCCTCGGTGCCGTAGAGGTGGATCGGCATCGCACCGAGCGAGACGCCGGCCTCCAGGGTGATGGCGATCGAGGAGTCGACCCGCGCCAGTTCCTCCAGGGCCACGCCGAGGGCCAGGTAGTCGCCGCCCATGCCGCCGTACTCCTCGGGGAACGGCAGGCCGAACAGGCCCATGCGGCCCATCTCGCGGACGATCTCGTACGGGAACTCGTGCCGCTCGTAGAAGTCGCCGATCTTCGGCGCCACCACCTCGTGCGCGAACTCCTCGACCGTACGGCGGAGTTCCTCCAGCTCGGGGGAGAGACGGTAGTCCATGGTGATCAGTGCTCCTCGGTGTCCTCGTGGGACAGGGCTCGGACGGTGCGGGACGGGCTGGGTCGGCCCAGGTGGGCGGCCATCCACGCGCTCGTGGCGACGAGGCGGCCGAGGTCGATTCCGGTGTCGATGCCGAGGCCCCGCAGCATCCACACGAGGTCTTCGGTGGCGAGGTTGCCGGTCGCCGACTTGGCGTACGGGCAGCCGCCCAGGCCGCCCGCGGAGGCGTCGATCGTCGTGACGCCCTGCTGGAGCGCCGCCAGGGTGTTGGCGAGGGCCTGGCCGTAGGTGTCGTGGAAGTGGACGCCGAGGGCGGACGGCGGGACGCCCGCCTCGTCCAGGGCGGCGAGGAGCGCGACCACATGGCCCGGGGTCGCCACACCGATCGTGTCGCCCAGGCTCAGCTCGTCGCAGCCCATGTCCAGCAGGGCGCGGCAGACCCGCACCACCCGGTCGATCGGGACCTCGCCCTCCCAGGGGTCGCCGAAGCACATCGAGAGGTAGCCGCGGACGTGGACCGCATCGGCCTTCGCGCGGGCCACCACCGGCTCGAACATCGCCAGCGCCTCGTCCACCGTGCGGTTGAGGTTGGCCTTGGCGAAGGACTCCGTGGCGCTGGCGAAGACGGCCACCCGGCGGGCGCCCAGCGCCAGCGCGCGGTCCAGGCCGCGCTCGTTCGGCACCAGGACCGGCAGCGCGACGGGCAGGTCGGCGACCATCGGGAACAGCCGCTCCGCGTCCGCCAGCTGGGGGACCCACTTCGGGTGGACGAAGCTCGTCGCCTCGATCGTCGTCAGGCCGGCCTCGGCCAGGCGGTGGATGAACCGCGCCTTGACCTCCGTGGGGACCGTCGCCTTCTCGTTCTGCAGGCCGTCCCGGGCGCCGACCTCGTGGATGCGGACCCGGGTGGGCAGGTCCCTGCTCGGGACGACCATCGGAAGTCCTGGGACTGTCATTCCGCCGCCTCCTCGTGCGGTGCGATGACCGCCAGCACCTGGTCCATGGCGACCGTGGTGCCGGGTGCCACGTCCAGTTCGGTGACCTTTCCGGCGTGCGGCGCGGAGATGACGTGCTCCATCTTCATCGCCTCCACCACCAGCAGGCTCTGGCCGGCGCTCACGTCGTCGCCGACCGCGACCTTCACCACCGTCACGGTGCCGGGCATCGGGGCGGTCAGCGAGTCGGCGCCCGCGTGGGCGGCGCGGGTGAGGGACGCGGCGACCGGGTCGTGGTCGCGTACGTGCCAGGCGTCGCCGTCGCGGCCCAGCCAGTCGGCGGCGCGGTGGAAGGTGTGCCGGACGCCGTCCAGCGTCACCGCGACCCGGTCGCCGGTGACCGTGGCCGTGCCGCGCGGGGTGTACTCCAAGGGCTCCTGCTGCACCCGCAGGGGGAACGCCGGCGGTTTCGGCTTGCCGCCCAGGCGCCAGCCGCTGGGTACGGAGAAGGGGTCCGTCCAGCCGCCCGGCTCCGGCTTCAGGGCCTCCAGGCGTACGGCCGCCGCCGCCTCGTACACCTCCTCCGGTACGTCCGTGGGGACCAGGTCCTCCACCTCGCGCTCGACCAGGCCGGTGTCCATGTCGCCGGAGACCACCGCCGGGTGGGCGAGCAGACGGCGCAGGAACCCGGCGTTCGTCTGCACGCCGAGCGTGACCGTCTCCGCCAGGGCCGCGCGGAGCTTGCGCAGGGCCGTCGCACGGTCGGGGCCGTACGCGATGACCTTGGAGAGCATCGGGTCGTAGAGGCTGCCGACCTCCGTGCCCTCGGTGAGGCCCGAGTCGGTGCGGACGCCGTCGCCCTGCGGCTCACGCAGTCTCAGCACCGTGCCGCCGGAGGGGAGGAAGCCGCGGGCCGGGTCCTCGGCGCAGATGCGCGCCTCCACCGCGTGACCGGTGAGCCGTACGTCCGTCTGGGTGAAGCCGAGCGGCTCGCCGGCCGCCACGCGCAGCTGCCACTCGACCAGGTCCAGGCCGGTGATCAGCTCCGTGACCGGGTGCTCCACCTGGAGGCGGGTGTTCATCTCCATGAAGTAGTACGACGACGGGTCGTTGCCGGGGACGATGAACTCCACCGTGCCCGCGCCCCGGTAACCGCAGGAGCGGGCCGCCTGGACCGCCGCCTCGCCCATCGCGGCACGCGTCTCCTCGTCGAGGAGCACGCTCGGTGCCTCCTCGATGATCTTCTGGTGACGGCGCTGGAGGGAGCACTCGCGCTCCCCGAGGTGGACCACGCTGCCGTGGCCGTCCGCCAGGACCTGGATCTCGATGTGCCGGGGGCGGTCGATCCAGCGCTCCACGAGGAGCGTGTCGTCGCCGAAGGAGGCGCGGGCCTCGCGGCGGGCCGACGCGATCTCGTCCTCCAGCCGCGTGAGGTCCCGCACCAGGCGCATGCCTTTGCCGCCGCCGCCCGCGCTGGGCTTCAGCAGCACGGGTGCGCCCAGGGCGCGGGCCGCCTCGGCCAGGTCCGGGTCGCGCCCGCCGGGCACGACGGGCACCCCGGCCTCCTGGACCGTCTCCTTGGCGCGGATCTTGTCGCCCATGAGCGCGATCGCGTCCGCCGGGGGGCCGATGAAGACCAGGCCCGCCTCGGCGCACGCGCGGGCGAAGGCGGCGTTCTCGGCGAGGAAGCCGTAGCCCGGGTGGACGGCCTGCGCGCCCGTGCGGGCCGCCGCCTCCAGCAGGCGCTCCACCGAGAGGTAGCTCATCGACGCGGGCGCCGGGCCGATCCGGACCGCCGTGTCCGCCTCGCGGACGTGCCGGGCGTCGGCGTCCGCGTCGGAGAAGACGGCCACCGAGCGCACGCCCATCGACCGCAGCGTCCGGATCACCCGTACGGCGATCTCGCCGCGGTTGGCCACCAGTACTGTCTCGAACATCGTCGTCCGTCCCCTCACATCCGGAAGACGCCGAACTGGGGGTCACCCAGGGGCGCGTTGGCGCACGCGGTCAGGGCCAGGCCCAGGACCTGACGGGTGTCCAGCGGGTCGATCACACCGTCGTCCCAGAGGCGGGCCGACGCGTAGTAGGCGTTGCCCTGGCGCTCGTACTGGGCGCGGATCGGGGCCTTGAAGGCGTCCTCGTCCTCCGCCGGCCAGGACTCGCCGCGTCCCTCCAGCTGGTCCCGCTTGACGGTCGCGAGGACCGAGGCGGCCTGCTCGCCGCCCATGACCGAGATCTTGGCGTTCGGCCACATCCACAGGAAGCGGGGGGAGTACGCCCTGCCGCACATGGAGTAGTTGCCCGCGCCGTAGGAGCCGCCGACCACGACCGTCAGCTTCGGTACGCGCGTGCAGGCCACCGCCGTGACCATCTTGGCGCCGTGCTTGGCGATGCCGCCCGCCTCGTAGTCCTTGCCGACCATGAAGCCCGAGATGTTCTGCAGGAACACCAGCGGGATGCCGCGCTGGTCGCACAGCTCGATGAAGTGGGCGCCCTTCTGGGCGGACTCGGAGAACAGGATGCCGTTGTTGGCGACGATGCCCACCGGGTGGCCGTGGATCCGGGCGAAGCCGGTGACCAGGGTCTGGCCGAACTCGGACTTGAACTCGGCGAAGCGGGAGCCGTCGACGACCCGGGCGATGATCTCGCGCACGTCGTAGGGGGTGCGGGAGTCGACCGGGACCGCGCCGTAGAGGCCGTGCGGGTCGACCTTGGGTTCCGCGGGCTCCGTGACCTCCCAGGGGAGCGGTCCTCGGGTGGGGAGGGTGGAGACGATCGTGCGGACGATGCGCAGGGCGTGCGCGTCGTTCTCCGCGAGGTGGTCCGTCACGCCCGAGACGCGGGAGTGGACCTCACCGCCGCCCAGCTCCTCCGCCGTGACGACCTCGCCGGTGGCCGCCTTCACCAGGGGCGGGCCGCCCAGGAAGATCGTGCCCTGGTTGCGGACGATCACCGCCTCGTCGCTCATCGCCGGGACGTACGCCCCGCCGGCCGTGCACGAGCCGAGGACGGCGGCGATCTGGGGGATCCCGGCGCCGGACATGCGGGCCTGGTTGTAGAAGATGCGGCCGAAGTGGTCCCGGTCGGGGAAGACCTCGTCCTGCATGGGGAGGAAGGCGCCGCCGGAGTCCACCAGGTAGACGCAGGGGAGGCGGTTGTCGAGGGCGACCTCCTGGGCGCGGAGGTGCTTCTTCACGGTCATCGGGTAGTAGGTGCCGCCCTTGACCGTGGCGTCGTTGGCGATGACCACCGTCTCACGGCCGCTGACCCTGCCGATGCCGGCGATGACGCCGGCGGCCGGGGCCTGGCCCTCGTACATCCCGTCGGCCGCGAGCGGGGCCAGCTCCAGGAACGGCGAGCCCGGGTCGAGGAGGGTGTCGACGCGGTCGCGGGGGAGCAGCTTGCCGCGCGCGGTGTGGCGCGCGCGGGCCTTCTCGCCGCCGCCCTGTGCGGCGGTGGCGAGCTTGGTGCGCAGCTCCTCGACGAGGGCGTGGTGCGCCTCCTCGTTGGCCCGAAAGGCCTCCGACGCGGGGTCTGCCGCGCTCGTGAGCTCCGGTGCCTCGTGCATCCTGCGGGTCCCCTCACTTGTTAATGAGCGTTAACGCATTTCCTTCAGGTTAACGACCGCTAACCTCCCTGTCTAGAATTGATTTCATGGCCACCAGAACCGACGCCCCCACCCGCCGTGAGCAGATCCTCAAGGAGGCCGCGCGGCTGTTCGCCGAGCGGGGCTTCCACGGGGTCGGAGTCGACGAGATAGGTGCCGCGGTCGGGATCAGCGGGCCCGGGCTGTACCGGCACTTCGCGGGCAAGGACGCGATGCTCGCGGAGCTGCTGGTGGGGATCAGCGGGCAGTTGCTGACGGGGGCGAAGCGGAGGCTGGCGGACGCGGAGGCGGACGGGGGTGCGAGGGCGGAGGTGGTCCTCGACTCGCTGATCGAGGGGCATATCGACTTCGCGCTCGACGACCGGCCTCTGATCACCCTGCACGACCGGGAGCTGGATCGCCTCCGGGACA
The DNA here is from genome assembly GCF_040296465.1 of Streptomyces sp. NPDC002130. Classification (NCBI taxonomy): domain Bacteria; kingdom Bacillati; phylum Actinomycetota; class Actinomycetes; order Kitasatosporales; family Streptomycetaceae; genus Streptomyces; species Streptomyces sp. NPDC002130. Next base: position 26,446 of record NZ_JBEOXI010000068.1, on the reverse strand, counting down.
GCGACCGGAAGATGGTGCGGCAGCTGCAGCGGCAGTACGTGGAGCTGTGGGTCGGGGTCGTGCGGGAGGTGTACCCGGGGCTGGGGGAGCCGGCGGCTCGGTCGGCCGTGCACTCGGTGTTCGGGTTGCTGAACTCGACTCCGCATCTGGGGAGGGGCGGGTCGTTGCCCGGGCGGGGGGCTACGGCGGAGTTGCTGCATCGGATGGCTCGGGGGGCGTTCGCTGCGGCGGGGGTTTAGCGGTCCTTTGCCCACCCGCCCGCCCGGAGCCGTCGGCCAGGAGGCCGGGCTCGCCCCGGGGCTCCGCCCCGTGCCCCGGCGGGGGCTCCGCCCCCTGCATCCCCGGAGGTTTCCCGCCCACCCGCCCGTAGCTGTCGGGCAAGAGGCCGGGCTCGCCCCGGGGGGCTCCGCCCCGTGCCCCGGCGGGGGCTCCGCCCCCTGCGCCCCCGGAAGTTTCCCGCCCACCAGGCCGTAGCTGTCGGCCAGGAGGCCGGGCTCGCCCCGGGGCTCTGCCCCCTGCATCTCCTTGGGCATCCCCCACCTATATGGCGTGACGAGCATCTCCCCACCCCCACCCTGGACGCTCATCGATACTCGCCGGTATCTTGGGCTGAGCAAGCGCTTAGACATGCGGAGTCCTGGAGGTGGCGGCGTGCGCCGTACGGTGTTCAACGAGGATCACGAGGCGTTCCGGGAGACCCTTCGCGCCTTCATCGAGGCCGAGGTCGTACCCGTGTACGACGAGTGGTTCGCGGCGGGCCAGGCGCCCCGCGACTTCTACTACAAGCTCGGTGAGCTGGGCATCTTCGGCATCAACGTGCCCGAGGAGTTCGGCGGCGCGGGCCTGGAGAGCCACAAGTTCGAGGCCGTGCTGTACGAGGAGACCGCTCGCGCGGGCGTCGCGTTCGGCGGCTCCGGCGTGCACGTGCTGCTCGCCCTGCCGTACATCAAGATGCTCGCCACCGACGAGCAGAAGAAGCGGTTCCTGCCCAAGTTCGTCTCCGGCGAGGAGATGTGGGCCATCGCGATGACCGAGCCGGGCACCGGTTCCGACCTCGCGGGCATGAAGTCCACCGCCAAGCTCAGCGAGGACGGCACCCACTACGTCCTCAACGGCGCCAAGACCTTCATCACCGGCGGCGTGCACGCCGACCGCATGATCGTCTGCGCCCGCACCTCCGCCCCGACCGCCGAGGACCGCCGCCACGGCATCTCCCTCTTCGCCGTGGACACCAAGTCCGAGGGCTACTCCGTCGGCCGCAAGCTCGACAAGCTCGGCCTGAAGACCTCCGACACCGCCGAGCTGGCGTTCGTCGACGTCAAGGTCCCCGTCGAGGACCTCCTCGGCGAGGAGAACAAGGGCTTCTACTACCTCGGCCACAACCTGGCCTCCGAGCGCTGGGGCATCGCCTTCGGCGCCTACGCCCAGGCCAAGGCCGCCGTGCGGTTCGCCAAGCAGTACGTCCAGGACCGCACGGTCTTCGGCAAGACGGTCGCGTCCTTCCAGAACACCAAGTTCGAGCTGGCCGCCTGCCAGGCCGAGGTGGACGCCGCCGAGGCCGTCGCCGACCGCGCGACCGAGGCCCTGGACGCCGGTGAGCTCACCCCCGCCGAGGCCGCCTCCGCCAAGCTGTTCTGCACCGAGGTCGCCCACCGCGTCATCGACCGCTGCCTCCAGCTGCACGGCGGCTACGGCTTCATGAACGAGTACCCCATCGCCCGCCTGTACGCGGACAACCGCGTCAACCGCATCTACGGCGGCACCAGCGAGATCATGAAGTCGATCATCGCGAAGGACATGGGTCTGTAAACCGACCGTAGTCATTGGCCTGTACAACAGTTGCCATGAGCAATGCACTTCAGGACCTCCTCGATCTGCTCGACCTGGAGCAGATCGAGGAGGACATCTTCCGCGGCCGGTCCCGGTCCGCCGTCGTCCCCCGGGTCTTCGGCGGGCAGGTCGCGGCCCAGGCGCTCGTCGCCGCCGGGCGCACGGTCCCCGAGGACCGGCCCGCGCACTCGCTGCACGCTTACTTCCTGCGGCCCGGCGACCCCGGCGCGCCCATCGTCTACACCGTCGACCGGATCCGCGACGGCCGCTCCTTCACCACCCGCCGGGTGGTCGCCGTCCAGCACGGCAAGCCGATCTTCCACCTCTCGGCATCGTTCCAGGTGCACGAGGACGGGCTGGATCACCAGGAGCCGATGCCCGCCTCGCCCGACCCCGTGACCCTCCCGACCGGCGAGGAGCGGCTGCGCGGGTACGGGCATCTCGACCCCGCCGTGGTGGAGAAGTTCCTCGAGGCCCGGGCCGCGGTCGATCTCCGGTACGTCGACGAGCCGCCCTACGGCCGGTTCGGCGAGCCGCGCGAGCCGCACTCGCAGGTGTGGTTCCGCACCAACGGCAAGCTCGCGGACGATCCGCTGCTGCACGTCGTCCTTGCCACCTACGTCTCCGACATGACGCTGCTCGACTCCGTACTGCTCGCGCACGGACGCGGTGGCTGGGCCGTCGGGGACGTCGTCGGGGCCTCGCTCGACCACGCGATGTGGTTCCACCGGCCCTTCCGCGCCGACGAGTGGCTGCTGTACGACCAGGATTCCCCGTCCGCGTACGGCGGCCGGGGACTGGGGCAGGCGCGGATCTACACGCAGGACGGGCGGCTGGCCATCACCGTGATCCAGGAGGGCGTGGTCCGCGTCCCGCACGAGCGGGGTACTAGCTGAGGCCCGCCTCCGCGAGCAGGTACGCCGTCATCGGGTCGTAGTGGCGGGGACTGACCACGTGGTCGTCGAGGGGAACCGTCACCTGCACGGTGCCCTCGGCCTCGGCGATGAAGAGGGCCGGGTCGTTGCAGTCGGCGTAGCCGACGGAGTCCACGCCGTGCTGTCCCGCGTAGCCGGCCCAGCCGTGGTCGGCGACGACCAGGTCGGGCAGCGGGCGGCCCGCGCGCTCCAGGGCCGTCAGGATCGCCTTCATCGGTTCGCCCGAGTGGGTGTGCCACAGGGTGGCGCCGTGTTCCAGGACCGCCACGTCCGCGAACTGCATGACGTAGCCCTCCTCGGTCGTCAGCCCGTCCGGGATGACGACGATCTCGCAGCCGGCCGCGCGCAGTGCCGACGCGGTCGCACGGTGCACGTCGAGGAGGCCGCCGGGGTGGCCGGTGGCGAAGAGGACCCGCTGCTGCCCGTCCGCCGCCTTGCGCAGCCGCCCGGCCATCCGCTCCAGCCCGTCGACGGTCAGCTCCGGGTCGATGGTGTCCTGGCCGTACCGGTATTCGGGGTCGTCGTTCACACCGACCCGCTCCGCCATCACCGCGAGGACGTCCTGCTCGTCGCTCCAGCGGTCGCCGAGTTCCAGCCCGAGCCAGTAGTGGCGGTCGCTGTTCGCCAGCTTGCGGTAGTGGGAGAGGTTGTTCTCGCGAGGGGTGGCGACGTCGCCCGCGATGCGCGTCCTGACGAGGTGTTCGACGAGTTCGGCGCGGCTGGGTGTCCCGGATATCGGCATGGCATCCATTGTGAGGCAGCCGACGGGGGGCGTCCCTGGCGTATCGAGCGCTGGGACGTGCGTCACGTACTCAGCGGGACCCCGCTCACGTACTCAGACGTGCCGCAGCGCGAACCAGAGTTCCATCCGTACGTCCGGGTCGTCGAGGTCCGCCTCCAGCAGGGTCGCGCAGCGGGCGATGCGCTGGCGCACGGTGTTGCGGTGGACGGACAGGGCGACGGCCGTGCGGTCCCAGCTGCCGTGCAGGGAGAGCCAGGTGCGCAGGGTCTCGGTGAGCGCGGGGTGGGCCGTGACGGGGGCGAGGACGGCGCGGGCGTGGGCCGCCGCCTCCCCGGTCGGAACCAGGTCGGCGAGGGCGGGGCGCGCGCTGTGCCGCAGCAGCGGGGTCCGGGTGGCGCGGGCCCGGGCCAGGGCGCGGGCGGCCTGGGTGTCGGCGGCGGGCCAGTCGTGCGGGGCGACGGCGGCGCTGACGCCCAGGGTCCAGCCCGGCAGCGGGGCCGGTTCCCGTGCGGCCGGGACCAGGACGCGTACGGCGTCGCCCGCCGGGTCGACCAGGGCGGACCCGAGCGCGGCGCCCAGGGCGGAGGCCGCGACGGGGTCGGGGGCGCCGTCCCCGTCCGGCCGGGCGTGCACCACGAGCCACGGCCCTTCGCCCAGCAACGCCGCGACCTCCTCGGGCGGCGCGCCCAGCAGCAGCCGCACCAGCGCGGAGGAGCGGGCGGCCCCGGTGCCGCTCTGCTGCTCGCCGGTGAGCAACGACAGCAGGACGGCCGCGACGGAGGCGACGGTGTGGTCGCCGGGGGCACGCCGGGGGGCGGCGACCCCGAGTACGAAGCCGTGCCCGGCGCCGAGGGCGTACGAGGCGAGGTGGAGGCCGGCGGCGGTGTCGGTGGCGGAAGCCGGGGCGGTACGACCGGCGTCGGTGGGCCCCGCGGCGGCGGAACGCCCGGACTCCGCCGGAGCGCCGGGCTCGGCCGGCCGTTTCACACCTGCGGGCGAGGTGGAGCCGGTCTGCGGTGCCGCACGCGTCGCCGGATTCGAACGGGCCGGCCGTACCGGTTCGCCTGCGGGCGAGGTGGAGCCGGTCTGCGGTGCCGCACGCGTTGCCGGATTCGAACGGGCCGGCCGTACCACCGCCGCCAGCCTCGTGAGTGCCGCCCGCACCTCGTCCCCGGGCTTCCGTCCCGCCGAGGCGATCTCCGTGCCCTCCGGGCCGTACAGCACAGCCCAGCCGCCCAGCCGCCCCGCGAGTTGCCGGAGCACCGACGGGACCGGGTCGGGTCGGGACGCGGCGGCGGCGAGGCTCTGCTGGGCCTCGGTCACACGGCGCAGTTCGGCCAGGCGGGCCTGGGCCATGAGCTGCCAGACCGCCCGGGCCACGCCCGAGAAGGTGGTCCGGGGCGGCACCTCCAGCAGCGGCAGGCCGTGCGAGGCACAGGCCGTGATCAGAGGCTCCGGCACGGTGTCGTGCACCGGCGCCACCCCGAATCCGAGGGCCGCGCCGCCCGCCGCCACGATCCGCGAGACGTAGTCGTCGAAGTAGGAGGTCCCCGAACCCGCCGACTCCGGAATGTGCACGCCGGCCGACAGCAGCAGTTCCCCGCCCAGCAGGTACGGATACGGGTCCGCCATCTCCGAGGTGTGCACCCAGTGCAGGACGACACCCTCGGCGGGCGGCCCCGCGAGCTGCCGCAGGCCCAGGTCCTCGCGGGCCAGCAGCGCGATCAGCGGGACGGGCGGGGTGGGCGGAACCGCCGGCTCCGGCATGGTGTGCGTTCCCTCCATTCGGCACCGGCTCGAATGGATGAAACGTACACTTCGCAGTCGCTTTCCGGCCACCTAAGGTCAGTCCTCGTCACCCGCCGGCGACACCGATCGAAGGAGGCCCTCATGGCCGTCGACTACGCCGTCATCGTCGTGTACCTGGCCGGCATGCTGGCCATGGGCTGGTGGGGCATGCGCCGCGCCCGCTCCAAGAGCGAGTTCCTCGTGGCCGGCCGCCGCCTCGGCCCGTCCCTGTACTCCGGCACCATGGCGGCGATCGTCCTCGGCGGCGCCTCCACCATCGGCGGTGTGGGCCTGGGCTACCAGTACGGCCTGTCCGGCGCCTGGATGGTCTTCACCATCGGTCTCGGCCTGCTCGCCCTGTCCGTCTTCTTCTCCGCCCGCATCGCCCGGCTGAAGGTCTACACCGTCTCCGAGATGCTCGACCTGCGCTACGGCGGCGGACGCGCCGGCGTCATCTCCGGTGTCGTCATGTGGGCGTACACGCTGATGCTCGCGGTCACCTCGACCATCGCCTACGCCACGATCTTCGACGTCCTGTTCGACATGCACCGCGCGGTCGCGATCGTCCTCGGCGGCTCGATCGTCGTCGCGTACTCCACCCTCGGCGGCATGTGGTCGATCACCCTGACCGACATGGTGCAGTTCGTCGTGAAGACGATCGGGGTGCTGCTCCTGCTGCTGCCCATCGCCGTCGTCAAGGCCGGGGGGTTCAGTGAGATGAAGGCGCAGCTGCCCACCGAGTACTTCGACCCGCTCGGCATCGGCGGCGAGACGATCTTCACCTACGTGCTGATCTACACCTTCGGCATGCTCATCGGGCAGGACATCTGGCAGCGCGTCTTCACCGCCCGCAGCGACCGGACCGCCAAGTGGGGCGGCACCGTCGCCGGCACGTACTGCCTCGCGTACGCTCTCGCCGGTGCCGTGATCGGGACCGCGGCCAAGGTGCTGTACCCGAAGCTCGGCAGCCCCGACGACGCCTTCGCGACCATCGTCAAGGACGAACTGCCCGTCGGAGTGCGCGGACTGGTGCTGGCCGCCGCCCTCGCCGCCGTGATGTCGACGTCCTCCGGCGCGCTGATCGCCTGCGCGACCGTCGCCAACAACGACATCTGGTCCAGGCTGCGGGGGAGGGCCCTCGACGGGGAACGCGACGAGGTGAAGGGCAACCGGGCCTTCATCCTGCTGATGGGCCTCGCGGTCATCGCCACGGCCATCGCGATCGACAACGTGGTGGAGGCCCTGACCGTCGCCTACAACCTCCTCGTCGGCGGACTGCTCGTGCCGATCCTCGGCGGCCTGGTGTGGAAGCGCGGCACGGTCCACGGCGCCCTCGCCTCCGTCGTGGTCGGCGGACTGGCGGTCATCGTGCTGATGGCGACCTACGGCATCCTCGCCAACGAGCCCGTCTACTACGGCCTGCTCGCCTCCCTCGCCGCCTACCTGGTCGTCTCCCTGGCCACCCCGGCCACCGACGCCGCCGTCCTCACCGCCTGGCGCGAGCGGCTGGCCGGACGGTCACCCGAACTCGCGTCCGAACCGGTCGCGACTCCCCAGTAGAGTCGTAGAACAAGCAGTGCATAGCAGTACACACGCGATGAAGCGTAGGAAAGAAGGCATTTCTTCATGAGCAGCAACGAGACTCCGCGCGGGCCCGTCGACTCCTCCCGCGTCCCGCGGTACGCCGGACCCGCGACCTTCGCCCGGCTGCCCCGGCTGGACGAGGTCGGCCGGGCCGATGTCGCCGTGGTCGGCGTGCCGTTCGACTCGGGCGTCTCGTACCGGCCGGGCGCCCGCTTCGGCGGCAACGCGATCCGTGAGGCGTCCCGGCTGCTGCGCCCGTACAACCCGGCGCAGGACGCCTCCCCGTTCGCCCTCGCGCAGGTCGCGGACGGCGGCGACATCGCCGTCAACCCGTTCAACATCAACGAGGCCGTCGAGACCGTCGAGGCCGCCGCGGACGATCTGCTCGGCACGGGCGCCCGCCTGATGACGCTCGGCGGTGACCACACCATCGCGCTGCCCCTGCTGCGCTCGGTCGCGAAGAAGCACGGCCCGGTCGCTCTGCTGCACTTCGACGCCCATCTCGACACCTGGGACACCTACTTCGGCGCCGAGTACACGCACGGCACCCCGTTCCGCCGCGCGGTCGAGGAGGGCATCCTCGACACCTCCGCCCTGTCCCACGTCGGCACCCGCGGCCCGCTCTACGGCAAGCAGGACCTCACCGACGACGAGAAGATGGGCTTCGGCATCGTCACCTCGGCCGACGTCTACCGGCGCGGCGCCGACGAGGTCGCCGACCAGCTCCGCCAGCGCATCGGCGACCGGCCGCTGTACATCTCCATCGACATCGACTGCCTGGACCCGGCCCACGCCCCCGGCACCGGCACCCCCGAGGCCGGCGGCATGACCTCCCGCGAACTGCTGGAGATCCTGCGCGGGCTGGCCTCCTGCAACCTGGTCTCCGCGGACGTGGTCGAGGTGGCCCCCGCGTACGATCACGCCGAGATCACGTCGGTGGCCGCGTCCCACACGGCGTACGAACTGACCACGATCATGTCCCGCCAGATCGCCGCGGCCCGGAAGGACTCGGAAGCCAAGTGACTCACGACCACGACCTGGTGCTCCGCCCCACGCCCGCCCAGACGGAGGCCGCCCTCAACCCTCCTCCCGGCCGCAACGGCGGAGACCTGGTCGTGGAGACGCTGGCCGGGCTCGGCGCGACGACCGTCTTCGGGCTGCCCGGCCAGCACGCGCTCGGCATGTTCGACGCCCTGCGCCGCTCGGACCTCAGGTACATCGGCCTGCGAGTGGAGAACAACGCCGGGTTCGCGGCGGACGCGTACGGCCGGATCACCGGCGAGGCCGCGCCGCTGCTGCTGTCGACGGGGCCGGGTGCCCTGACCTCCCTGGCCGCCCTCCAGGAGGCGGCGGCGGCCTCCGCGCCCGTGCTGGCGATCAGCAGCCAGATCCCGACGGCCGGCCTCGGCGGCGGCCGGCACGGCTACCTCCACGAACTCCCGGACCAGGCAGCCTCGTTCCGCGGTGTGGTGAAGTCCGTGCACACCGTCCGCACCCAGTCGCAGATTCCCTCCGCGATCGAGGCGGCCTGGACGTCGGCGCTGAGCGCCCCGCACGGCCCGGTGTGGGTCGAGATCCCCCAGGACGTGCTGCTCGCCGAGACGGCGATCCCCGTCGTGACGGGCGGGGACGCCTTCCCCGAGGAGCTGCCGCCGCGCCCCGAACTGACCGCCGTGGCCGCCGACCTGCTGTCGAAGGCGGCCCGTCCGGCGATCATCGCGGGCGGGGGAGTGGTCCGGGCGGACGCCTCCGGCAAGCTGAGGCAGCTGGCGGAGCGGCTCCGGGCGCCGGTCGTCACCACGCCCGGCGGCAAGGGCGCGTTCCCCTGGCAGCACCCGCTGTCGCTCCAGTCGTGGATCGAGGACCGGCACACCACGGACTTCCTGGAGGACGCCGACGTCCTGCTGGTCGTCGGCTCGGGGCTCGGCGAACTCTCCTCGAACTACCACACGTTCAAGCCGCGTGGCCGGATCATCCAGATCGAGGCGGACCTCGGCAAGCTGGAGTCCAACCACCCCGCGCTGGGCATCCACGCGGACGCGCGCCTGGCCCTTCAGGCGCTGCTGGAGACCGTGCCGGACCGCGAGGACGCGACGGCCGCGGACCGGGTCCGGGAGGTGCTCGCCAAGGTCGCCGACCGCATCGCCGCCCAGGAACTCGTCCTGGAACAGGACGTGCTGGCGTCGGTCCGCAAGGCCCTGCCCGCCGACTCCGCGTCCTTCTGGGACATGACGATCCTCGCGTACTGGGCCTGGTCGGCCTTCGACGCCAAGGGCCCCAACCACATGCACTCGGCGCAGGGCGCGGGCGGCCTCGGCTACGCCTTCCCCGCCGCACTCGGCGCGGCGGCGGCCGACCCGACCCGCCCGGTCCTCGCCGTCTCCGGCGACGGCGGGGCCCTGTACTCCATCGCCGAGCTGGCCACGGCCCGCCAGTACGACCTGAACGTCACCTGGCTGATCGTCGACGACGGCGGCTACGGCATCCTGCGCGAGTACATGAACGACGCGTTCGGCGAGGCGACGGCGACGGAACTGACCCGGCCGGACTACGTGGCCCTGGCGGAGTCCTTCGGCGTCCCCGGGGTGCGGACGACCCCGGAGAACCTGGAGCAGGACCTCGCGAAGGCGCTCCAGGCGCCCGGGCCCTCGGTGGTCCTGCTCCCGGCCGTGCTGCGGATGTTCGCGCCGACGCACCTGGGGTGAGCGCCGGCCGGACACGGCCTAGAGACCGTCGCGGACCATCGCGGCGACGATGTGGACATGGCGGTCGGCCGCCGTGCCCGACCACTCGTTGTCGTAGTTCAGGCCGTAGGGCCAGAAGTGGCCGCCGCCGGTGGAGATCTTGGCGCCCGAGCCGTCGTACTGCTTGACCAGAGCGGTGGCCTGGCCGCCGGTCCAGGTGCCGCTGCCGCCGAGGCGGGACCAGCCCGAGCTGGTCCCCACGCCGATGGTGTGGGCGATCTCGTGCAGGGCCGTCCGCTCGCTCATGTAGCTGCGGTTGCTGCCGAAGCGGATCGTGCCGTTGATGTTGCCGTCGGCGGTGGGGACGCCCGGTTCGTAGCGGACGGTGAGGGTCTTGCCCAGGTCGCTGAGGTTGTTGTAGCGGGCCACCGCCGCGTTCATGGCCTTCGTGATGAGGTCGTAGGCCGAGCGCTGGTCCGCGGTGGGGTTGCTCGCGCGGACGAGGGACCAGGTGATGGTGGCGGCCGCGGCGCGTTCCCGGGCCGGGGCGGGCGGAGCCTGGGGAGTCGCGGCCTGGGCGACGCCGGGGCCGGCCAGCAGTGCCGCGGTGAGGGCGGCGACGAGTGCCTTGCGTGGGCTCACGAGTGCCTTGCGTGGGCTCATCTGCGGATCCTCCTGTGGGGGGTGGTCGTCACGAAACTTGCGAAACTTCGCACGACGTTCGGGATCTCGGACACGCGGCGCCGCCGTTCACTCAAAGCCCTTTTATGAAACGGCAGTTGGCGCGCTGTCGACCGCAAGTATCCCGGCGGGAAGGACGGCGTCAAGACTTCCGGCAGAGGTCAGTGGAACCAGAAGAGCAGCGTGTCAGGGTTCGTCCCGAGCTGCCGCGCGCCCTCCCACTCCGCCGCCTCGAAGCGCAGGGCATCGGCGAACCGGCGGGCCGGGCCACGGAATTCGGGGTCGAGGCGGTCGAGCACGCGCGCGTAGGCATCGGCCAGGGCGGCGGCCCGCCGGGCCGGCAGGGTGCCGATCGCGGGCACCGCGTCGCCCGGGTGCGGCAGCCGCAGCGGCGGGCCGCTGAACAGGAACGTGCCCGGGAGCAGGTCGGACGGTACGCCGTGCCGGGCCAGTTCGTCGTCCATGGCGTGGAACCAGGCCGGTCGGCGCCAGGTGCCGAGGTCGGCCGGGTCGGAGAAGTGCGCGGCGACGGCCTGGTAGAAGGCGTAGCTGTACGCCGGACAGAGGTCGGTGCTCGGGGTGCCGTCGATCAGCTCGTCCAGGGCCCGGCTGATGGAGACGTCCAGGGCGATGCCCTGCTCCCGGAAGCGGGCGTCGGTCCGCTGGCACTCCGTGCGCACCCGGGCGAGCGTGCGTTCCTGCTGCTCGGTCCGCTCCACCGCCGTGAGCAGCCGCACCACCGTTCTCATGTCGCCGGTGCTCATCTCCAGGCAGTAGCCCACCGCTGCGTTTCCCTTCACCCGTTCGCCGGACACCGGTGTCCATGATCGGGGACGCGGGAACGGCCCCGGACCGAGAAGTCGGGGGCCGTTCGATCATGCGGGGTTATGGCGGATCGGATGAGGGCCAGAGCACCGCAGCCACGGCGAGGATCGTGAGCAGCGCGAGGAGGGGCCGAACGCGGTCCGGGGGCAGCTCCCTTGGGTGGCGCCGGCCGGAACTCGCGGTCCCCAGCCGGGTCTCGGCGCCCGAGGTCACCGCAGCATGGTGGGTGCTGCGGTGGACGGCTGATGTGCCGAAGCCGTGCGCCGCCTGTGAATCCGGGCGGCTTCCGATAACGACTCGTACAAGCTCTCGTTGCCCGTGCAACCTTTCGGCCGTGTCCGTGAGTCAAGGGGGGCATGACTTCTGGGATATCCCGCCGCGCGCGAGTGCTGGCAGCGGCCGTGGGTACCGGCGTGCTCGTGCCGCTCGTAGCCGCCGCCACGCCCGCCTCCGCCGCCCCTCCGGCCGTGACCTGCACGTCGGCCAAGGCCGGGCTGGCCACCAAGCTGAAGAAGGACATCACCGCCGCGCTGGCCACCCGCAAGGGCACCGTCGCCGTCGGCCTCTACGACCGCAGCACCAGCACCACCTGCACCCTGCGCGCGAGCTCCGCCTACGACTCGGCCAGCGTCGTCAAGGTCACCGTCCTCGCCACGCTGCTGTGGGACGCGAAGAAATCGAACCGGTACCTCACCGACCGCGAGCACAGCCTCGCCAAGGCGATGATCACCAAGTCGGACAACGCGGCGACCTCCACCCTGTGGAAGCAGCTCGGCATGACGAAGATCAAGAACTTCCTAGCGGCCGCCGGCATGACGCAGACCAAGCCCGGAGCGAACGGCTACTGGGGCCTGACCCAGATCACCGTCACGGACGAGCAGAAGCTGCTGAAGCTCCTCACCGCCAAGAACGCGGTCCTGAGCGACAACTCCCGGGCCTACATCATCAAGCTGATGGGCCAGGTCGTGTCGTCCCAGCGCTGGGGCACCCCGTACGGAGTTCCCTCGGGCGTCACCGTGGCCGTCAAGAACGGCTGGCTGCAGCGCTCCAGCAACGGGTGGCGGGTGCACAGCGTGGGCGCGTTCAAGGGCGGCGGCCACGACTACGTGATGACCGTGCTGACCCACGGCAACAGCACGATGAACTACGGCATCGCCACCATCCAGGCCGTGGCCAAGGTCATCCACAAGGACCTGGCGGCGAGCTGACGCGGTCCAGCCGAGGACGTCCAGGAGCCTCCTGACGATGGCGAGGATGCTGCAGAGCGCGGGCGGAAGGATGTTTTCCACAACCGGGCAGACGGCCACAAGGCGGGGCAAGTAGCTCCCCGCGTGTTCGGCTCACCGGAACGGCCGGCCTTCACCTTGCCGACCACCCGGCGTCACCGGCCCGCTCTACGGTGACGCCCATGCCCCTGAGAACCCGTCTCGCCCTCCTCACGGCAGGCATGGCGGCGGCCACGTGCCTGACCGCCGCCGGCCCCGCCCAGGCGACGTCCCACGCCTGCTCGCCGTCCGTCTCCGTCGACCGCTTCTCCGACGCGCTCGACAAGACGACGTACGACGACACCTTCGTCGGCAACCTCTCCGCGCTGGCCGTGGACAGGGACGGCTCCCTGGCCGCCCTCTCGGACCGCTCGTCGCTGTTCCGCCTGGACGCGAGGACCCTGGACCCCCGGTCGGTGGTCCCCCTCGCCGACGAGACCGGAGCCGCGCTCGACTCCGAGGGCCTGGTCGTGGACGGCGACGGCACGTACCTCGTCACCTCCGAGACGGAGCCGTCGGTACGCCGCTACTCCCGCACCGGCAGGATCCTCGACCGCCTCCCCGTCCCGGACGACCTGCGCGTGAGCCCCGCGGGCCGAGCACAGCCCAACGGCACCTTCGAGGGCCTCACCCTGATGCCCGGCGGCCGCACCCTGGTCGCGTCCATGGAGTACGCCCTGACCGGCGACCCCGCCGACACCGTCCGCTTCCAGACCTGGACCCGCCACGGCAGCCACTTCCGGACCGCCGCCCGGTACACCTACCGCACGGACCCCGGCCTCGGCGTCCCCGAGATCCGGGCCACGCCCGACGGCCGTCTCCTGGTCCTGGAACGCGGCTTCACGGCGGGCGTGGGCAACACGGTACGCCTGTACCTGGCCGACCCGCGTCACGCGATGAGGAAGACCCTGCTCACCGACCTCGTCACCTGCCCGTCACTGGGGGCGACGGCCAAGCAGCCCCAGCCGAACCCCCTCCTGGACAACATCGAGGGCATGACGATCACCGGCAGGACGAGGAACACCCTGAAGGTCCTGCTGGTCAGCGACGACAACCAGAACACGGCCCAGACGACCCGCTTCTACTCTCTGCGGGTACGGGTCTGACCGCACCCGGGCGTGATCACATCTCCCAGCCCAGCAGCGGGGATGAAATCGGGTGGGTCGCGCGTTGATGCCTTCCGGCAGCTCAGGACGACTGGAAGGTACCGGCGTGACACCGAAACGGGGATGGGCACGACGACTGTGGGCCTACGCGTGGCGCCACCCGAAGGACGTCGTACTCGCCCTCGGCTCCTCACTGGCCGGTATGGCCGTCATGGCCCTCGTTCCCCTGATCACCAAGGTGATCATCGACGACGTCATCAGTGACCACACCAGGGACATGACCACCTGGGCCGGCCTCCTCGTCGCGGCCGCCCTGGTCGTCTACGTCCTCACCTACATCCGCCGCTACTACGGCGGCCGCCTCGCCCTCGACGTCCAGCATGACCTGCGAACGGAGATGTACGGCACGATCACCCGGCTCGACGGCCGCCGCCAGGACGAGCTGTCCACCGGCCAGGTCGTCGGCCGCGCCACCAGCGACCTCCAGCTGATCCAGGGCCTGCTCTTCATGCTCCCGATGACCATCGGGAACTTCATGCTCTTCCTGATCTCCCTGGTGATCATGGCGTGGCTGTCCGTGCCGCTCACCCTGGTCGCTCTGGCCGTCGCACCCGCCATCTGGTGGATCGCCAAGCGCAGCCGCACCCGGCTGCACCCCTCCACCTGGTACGCCCAGGCCCAGGCCGCCGCCGTCGCGGGCGTGGTCGACGGTGCCGTCAGCGGCGTACGCGTGGTGAAGGGCTTCGGGCAGGAGGAGCAGGAGACCGGCAAGCTCCGGGAGGTCGGCCGCCGGCTGTTCGCGGGCCGCCTGCGCACCATCCGCCTGAACTCGGTCTACACCCCGGCCCTGCAGGCCGTCCCCGCGCTCGGCCAGGTCGCGATGCTGGCCCTCGGCGGCTGGCTGGCGGTGCGCGGGCACATCACGCTCGGCACGTTCGTCGCCTTCTCCACCTACCTCGCCCAGCTGGTCGGCCCGGTCCGCATGCTCGCGGTGGTGCTCACCGTCGGCCAGCAGGCCCGGGCCGGCACCGAGCGTGTCCTGGAGCTGATCGACACCGAGCCGTCGATCGAGGACGGCCACAAGGACCTGCCCGATGACGCCCCCGCGACGGTCGAGTTCGACGACGTCTCCTTCGGCTACGACGCCGACCACCCCGTCCTCGACGGGCTGAGCTTCGAGATCCGCCCGGGCGAGACCCTCGCCGTGGTCGGTTCCTCCGGCTCCGGCAAGTCGACGGTCTCCCTGCTGCTGCCGCGCTTCTACGACGTAAGCCGCGGAGCCGTCCTGGTCGGCGGCCACGATGTGCGCGAGCTGTCCCTGGAGTCTCTGCGGGCGGCGATCGGACTGGTCCCGGAGGACTCGTTCCTCTTCTCCGACACGGTCCGCAACAACATCGCCTACGGCCGTCCGGACGCGACCGAGGAGGACATCGAGAAGGCCGCCCGCGCCGCCCAGGCGGACCGTTTCATCACCGAGCTGCCCGAGGGCTACGACACCACGGTCGGCGAGCACGGCCTCACCCTCTCCGGCGGACAGCGTCAGCGCGTCGCCCTCGCCCGCGCGATCCTCAGCGACCCGCGCCTGCTGGTCCTGGACGACGCCACCTCCGCCGTCGACGCCCGGGTCGAGCACGAGATCCACGAGGCCCTGAAGGGGGTCATGCGGGGCCGCACCACCCTGCTGATCGCGCACCGCCGCTCCACCCTGAACCTCGCCGACCGCATCGCCGTCCTGGACGGCGGCCGGCTCGCCGACATCGGCACCCACGAGGAGCTCCAGGAGCGATCCGCCCTCTACCGGCGCCTGCTCACCGACCCGGACGAGCTGGGCGCGGTCTCCCCGGGGCACACCCAGCCGGCCTGTCCGCAGGAGGACACCTCGGTACGGGACGAGCTCGACGCCGAGTTCGACGCCGAGCGCGGGGTCACCCCGAGGCTGTGGACCGGCGACCGCGAGCGCAAGGACACCGCCCTCGCGGAGAGCCCGGCCACCCCCGAGCTGCTCGCCCAGGTCGAGGCGCTGCCGCCGGCCACCGACGTCCCGGACATCGACGAGGCGAAGGCCGTCCAGCCGGAGGAGTCCTACGGCCTGCGCCGGCTGCTGCGCGGCTTCGGACTGCCCCTGCTGGTCAGCCTCGCCCTGGTCGCCACCGACGCGGGCATGGGCCTGCTGCTGCCGGTCCTGATCCGGCACGGCATCGACTCGGGCGTCACGGAGGCCGCGCTCGGCGCCGTGTGGGCGGCGGCCCTGCTGGGGCTGCTGACGGTGGTCGTGCAGTGGGCGGCCCAGATCGGCGAGACCCGGATGACCGGGCGCACCGGCGAGCGCGTCCTGTACTCGCTCCGGCTGAAGATCTTCTCCCAGCTGCAGCGCCTCGGGCTCGACTACTACGAGCGTGAGCTGACCGGGCGGATCATGACCCGGATGACGACCGACGTCGACGCGCTGTCGACGTTCCTCCAGACGGGCCTGGTCACGGCCTTCGTCTCGGTCGTCACCTTCTTCGGGATCATGGTCGCGCTGCTGGTGATCGACGTGCAGCTCGCGCTGGTCGTCTTCGCGACGCTGCCGCCGCTGATCATCGCCACGTTCTTCTTCCGCCGGGCGAGCGTGAAGGCGTACGAGCTGGCCCGCGAACGGGTGTCGGTCGTCAACGCAGACCTCCAGGAGTCGGTGTCCGGGCTGCGGATCGTCCAGGCCTTCCGGCGCGAGCGGGACGGCGGGCGGCGGTTCGCCGAGCGCAGCGCCGACTACCGCCAGGCCCGTATCCGGGGCCAGTGGCTGATCTCGGTGTACTTCCCGTTCGTGCAGTTCCTGTCGTCGGTGGCGGCCGCGGCCGTGCTGATCGTGGGCGGGGCCCGGGTCGACGACGGGACCCTCGCCATCGGCTCGCTGGTGGCGTACCTGCTCTACATCGACCTGTTCTTCGCGCCCGTGCAGCAGCTCTCCCAGGTCTTCGACGGCTACCAGCAGGCGACCGTCTCGCTGGGCCGCATCCAGGAGCTGCTCCGGGAGCCGACGTCGACGAAGTCCGCCGACGAACCCCTGGAGGTGCTGTCCCTGCGCGGCGACATCGCCTTCGAGGACGTGCGCTTCGCCTACGGCACCGACGAAGAAGCCCTCGGCGGGGTCGACCTGCGCATCCCGGCCGGGCAGACCGTCGCCTTCGTCGGCGAGACCGGCGCGGGCAAGTCGACCCTCGTCAAGCTCGTGGCCCGCTTCTACGATCCCACCGGCGGCCGGGTCACCGTCGACGGCACCGACCTGCGGGCCCTGGACCTCACCTCGTACCGGCACCGTCTGGGGGTCGTCCCGCAGGAGGCGTACCTCTTCCAGGGCACCGTTCGCGACGCCATCGCCTACGGCCGCCCCGACGCCACCGACGCCGAGGTGGAGGCGGCGGCCCGCGCGGTCGGCGCGCACGACATGATCGCCACCCTGGAGGGCGGCTATCTGCACGAGGTCGCCGAGCGGGGCCGCAACCTGTCCGCCGGGCAGCGCCAGCTGATCGCCCTGGCCCGCGCCGAGCTGGTCGACCCGGACGTGCTGCTGCTCGACGAGGCCACGGCCGCCTTGGACCTGGCCACGGAGGCCCAGGTCAACCAGGCCACCGACCGGCTCGCCGGCCGCCGCACCACCCTGGTCGTCGCCCACCGCCTCACCACCGCCGCCCGCGCGGACCGGGTCGTCGTCATGGACCACGGCCGGGTCGCCGAGGACGGCACGCACGAGGAGCTGCTCGCGCGCGGCGGGCGCTACGCGGAGCTGTGGCGGACGTTCATCGGCGCCGCGGAGCCGGAGGAGCCGGTCGGCGTGTCCCGCTGAGCACCCCTGACAGCGTTTCCGTAACGCTCGTGCAACCATCCGACATACGTCATGCGTCCGTACTGACGTACGCCGATGGTCGCGGAGGACGCGGTACGGGAGGACGACAGTGCACAGTGGAGCGATACGCCGCCGGCTCGCGCTCGGGCTGGCCGTGCTGACCGCCTCCGGGCTGCTCGCCGTCGCCGCGCCGGGGGAGGCGCAGGCCGCCTCCGTTTACTGTCCCGGCCGCAAGGTCCGCACCCTGCCGTTCTCCACCGGGACCGTGCTCGTCTACAAGCGCGGCGGTTACGTCTGCGCCGTGACCCTCACCAAGAAGCCCGGCGTGAAGCGCAAGATGTCGGTGAGCGTGCAGGCGCGCGGCAACTGGCCGGTGGTCGACGAGGGCAAGTACGCCCATCACGCGGGCCCGGTGATCGTGCACGCCGGGCGCCGCTGCGTCTGGCTCAAGGGCCAGGTCGGCCGGGGGAAGTTCAGCTCCGGCTGGATCCTGTGCTGACGCCGCGCCCCCCGTAACACGCCCCGCCGCACAGGGTTTTCCCTATGTCCCCTGGTGCTCCGGTGAGTTGGTCCGCTAGCTTCCGGCGCACATCTGTCTCACAGGGGAGTGCGCATGCGCAAGGCGCTCAGATGGCTGCTGGCGCTCACGGTGCTCATAGGCACACTGGGCACGGCGGGAGCGGCCACCGCCGCCGACGCCGCCGGCACCACCGACATCAAGGAGAGACTGCTCTCCATACCGGGCATGAGCCTGGTCGAGGAGAAGCCGTACACCGGCTACCGCTTCTTCGTCCTGAACTACACGCAGCCGGTCGACCACCACAAGCCCTCGAAGGGCACGTTCCAGCAGCGCATCACCGTGCTGCACAAGGACGTCTCGCGCCCGACGGTGTTCTTCACCAGCGGCTACAACGTCTCCACGACGCCCCGCCGCAGCGAGCCCACCCAGATCGTGGACGGCAACCAGGTCTCCCTGGAGTACCGCTTCTTCACCCCGTCCCGGCCCGCCCCGGCCGACTGGTCGAAGCTGGACATCTGGCAGGCCGCCAGCGACCAGCACCGCGTCTTCAAGGCCCTGAAGGGCATCTACGGCAAGAAGTGGATCTCCACGGGCGGCTCCAAGGGCGGCATGACCGCCACCTACTACGAGCGCTTCTACCCGCGCGACATGGACGGCGTCGTCGCCTACGTCGCCCCCAACGACGTGGTGAACAAGGAGGACTCGGCCTACGACCGCTTCTTCGCCGGAGTCGGCACCAAGGAGTGCCGCGACCGGCTGAACGCCGTGCAGCGCGAGGCGCTGGTGCGCCGCGAGCCGCTGGAGAAGAAGTACGCCGCCTACGCCGAGGAGAACGGCCTCACCTTCACCACCATCGGCAGCCTGGACAAGGCCTACGAGGCCACCGTCCTCGACTACGTGTGGGGCTTCTGGCAGTACAGCCTGCTGTCCGACTGCGACCAGATCCCGGCCGACGCGAAGAACGCCACCGACGACGCGATCTGGGACTCCGTCGACACCATCTCCGGCTTCTCCGCCTACGCCGACCAGGGCCTGACGACCTACACGCCGTACTACTACCAGGCCGGCACCCAGCTCGGCGCGCCGACCATCCGCTTCCCGCACATCGAGAAGCAGTACATCCGCTACGGCTACCAGCCGCCCCGGAACTTCGTCCCCCGGGACATCCCCATGAAGTTCCAGCCGGCGGCGATGCGTGACGTCGACACCTGGGTCCGGCACAACGCCCGCCACATGCTGTTCGTCTACGGCCAGAACGACCCGTGGGGCGCGGAGCCGTTCCGCGTCGGCAAGGGCGCGAAGGACTCCTACGTCATGACCGCCCCGGGCATGAACCACGGCGCCAACGTCGCGGGCCTCGTGCCCGAGCAGAAGGCGCTGGCCACCGCCCGCATCCTCGACTGGGCCGGTGTCGCCCCCGGCGCGGTGCAGGCGGACCCGCAGGCGGCCAAGCCGCTGGCGAAGTTCGATGCCAAGCTCGACAAGCGGGACGTGCAGCGTGAGATGACGCTGCGTCCGTAACCGCCCGCTGCCCGCACTGAACCGCCCCTCGGCCTCCGCGCCGAGGGGCGGTTCGCATGTCCCTGCGCTCGCGCTGAATGCTCCGTACGGTGACCGGATGGACAGTTCTGTCGTCTTCAACGTCGTGACCACGGCCATCGCCGTCGTCGCGGTGGTGACCTCCATCGTGTTCAGCACACGGCAGGCCCGCATCGCGAAGCACGCCAACCACATATCGGTGCTGATCGATCTGCTCCGGGAGTTCCGGTCCGCCGAGTTCCATGAACAGCACGACTACGTGTGCACCAGCCTGGGGGCCGAGCACGACCCGGAGAACGGAGTGCGCGGGTTGCCGCCCGAGGCCAAGGCGGCCTTCTGCAGCGTCGTTTACTACTACCAGTCGTTCGCCAACCTCGCCGTCTTCGGCCTGCTCGACCAGACTCTGCTGGTGACGGTCCTGCGCACCCGGATCGTCTCGGTCTGGAAGGCCGTCCGGCCGTTCGTGGAGCGGGAGAGGGAGTTGCGGGGCGAGGGCAGCGGCGGAACGTATCTGTCGACCTTCGAGGAGCTGGCCCGACTGGCCGCAGACCTGCCCCCGGAGCACGTCCGCGACCAGATGGCCGAGGCCCGGCGACGACTGTCACGCAGGGGGCTGATGCGTTGAAGCGGGCGACGGCGGACGCCGCTCACAGCGGCCGGGCGCACCCCACGGGCCGCTTCCCGCCCAGCCGGACGTACAGGACGGTCGGGCCGGGGCAGTCGGCCCGCTCGGCGACCGCCCGGACCACCTTGTACTGCGGCCGCCGTTCGCCCGTACCGTCGCAGGCCGTCTCGCGGACCTTCCCGTCGCCGGAGTCGTAGACGCAGTCGCCGACGATCGTGCGGGGCCCGCCCCCACCGCCCGGGTCGCCGGGGTGCGGCGGCTGGAGGTTGCGCATACAGGCGTAGCCCTGCGGGACCGCCCCGTCGCCGTCCTCGTCGGACGCGGGCCGCTGCTCGCTGATGTGCAGCACGAAGTCGGTGGCCGAGGGGCAGCGCGGCCCGTCCCGCACCGTGCCGTCGTGCCGCGCCGTGACCCGGGCCGCCGCCCGCTCACCGGTGCACGGCACCTCGGTGAAGGTCGTCGTACCGAACGAGGAGCACTCGCCGACCGCGAGGAACACCGCCCCGTACCCGGACGGCCGGGTCGGCACCGGCGACACCATGGCGGTCCTGCCGGTCGCCGGCTCTCCCAGCCGGCCGTCCTCCGCCACGCCTCCCGACGGACTCTGGCAGCCGGTCAGCGACGCGCCGATCAGGACCAGGAGCCCGCAGACCACCCCCACAACACTTCGCTCACGCATCGCCGACCCCCCGAGTGTGCTCGCCCAGCGTGACCCGCCGTAGCGGGCCCACGCCAGGCACACAGGGCGGTTTGCGCACGTTGGGGGTGGTGCGCCCGGGCTGTGGCGTACGTCTAGTACGACAGCCCGTAGCCGATGGGGTACAGCACCTGCTCCGGATCATCCGCCCGCTGCACCGGCACCGGCAGCTTCCCGCGTGGCTTCACCCGCCCGGCGATCACCCGTGCGGCGGACCGCAGTTCGACGTCGGTCCAGGAGTAGGCGGCCAGGCAGGCCCGCACGGACGGCAGCCGGGCCACGTCGTACGGATTGCGGATCGCCACCGCCACGACCGGCCTCCCGGTCGCCACGAGCTGCTCCACCAGCGTCTTCTGGCTGCTGTTCGCGGTGACGTTGTACGTGGCGGCCACCACCGCGTCCGCCTCCCGCGCCGCCGCGACCGCCTTGGCGATGGCCGCGGCGGACGGGGCCGTGCCGGTCGACAGGGCCGTTGCGGTGAAGCCCAGTTCGCTCAGCGCGCCGGCGAGCACGCCTGTGGGCGGGCCGGTCGTGCCCGACGGCGAGGCCGGATCCGCGCCGACCACCAGCACCTTGGGGTACCGGCGCCGCGACAGGGGCAGCAGCCGCCCCTCGTTGACGAGCAGCGTGGTGGTCCGCTCGGCGATCCGGCCGGCCGCCGCCCGATGCGCCCGGGTCCCCACGGTCCGGTCCACACCGCCGTGACTGACATACGGCGAACGGAACAGCCCCAGCTTGGACTTCAGCCGCAGCACCCGCAGGATCGATTCGTCGAGCCGGGCCTCCGTGAGCTCGCCCTCGCGCACCGCCGTCAGGACGGCGTTCCACGCGAGGTCCAGGTCGGGCGGGTTGAGCAGCTGGTCCACGCCCGCCTTCAGCGCGAGCACCGGCACCCGGGCGTCGCCGTACTTGGTCCGTACGCCCTCCATGCCGAGGGAGTCGGTGACCACGACCCCGTCGTAGCCGAGGTGTTCGCGCAGGATCCCGGTGAGGATCGGGCGGGAGAGGGTGGCCGGGTCGCCGGAGTCGTCGAGGGCCGGGACCATCAGGTGCGCGGTCATGATCGAGTCGATGCCCGCGGCGATCGCCGCCCGGAACGGCGGCGCGTCGAGCTGCTCCCACAGCTCCCGGCTGTGCGTGATGGTGGGGAAGCCGGTGTGGCTGTCCACGTTGGTGTCCCCGTGCCCGGGGAAGTGCTTGGCGGTCGCGGCGACCCCGGACCCCTGGTACCCGGCGACCTCGGCGGCCACCAGCGCGGCCACCGCCCGCGGATCGGCACCGAAGGACCGTACGCCGATGACCGGGTTGGCCGGGTTGACGTTCACGTCGGCCACGGGGGAGTAGTCCTGCCGGATGCCCATCGCCCGCAGCTCGGCCCCCGCGATCCGCCCGAGCGCACGGGCGTCGGACCGCGACCCGCCCGCCCCGACGGCCATGGCGCCCGGGAAGAGCGTGGCGGGCTCGCCCACCCGGGCGACGATCCCGTGCTCCTGGTCGGTGGAGATGAGCACCGGCAGCCCGCGCGGCAGCTCCAGGGATGCCTTCTGGATGCCGTTGGACAGCTCGGCGATCTGGTGCGGCTCGCGGGTGTTGTGCGCCCAGGTGAAGTAGATGATGCCGCCGACCCGGTACTTCGCCACCAGTTCGGCGGCCGTACGGACCCCGATCTCCTTGAGGTTGGCGTCGACGTCCGCCTGGTCGGGGGCGGTGGCGGAGTGGCCGTAGACCCGCATGACGAAGAGCTGGCCGACCTTCTCCTCGAGCGTCATGCGGGAGACGAGGGCGCGCAGCCGGCTGTCGTCCGGGGCGGCGGCGCGCGCGGGTCCGGCGGCCGCGAGGGCGGCGGTGACGCCGGCCGTGGCGGCGAGGACGGTACGTCTGGAGGGCTGTGCGGTGTTTCCCGTGCTTCCCGTGCCGGTGTCGTGCACGTGCGCTCCTTCCGGAGGTGATCCGCTCGGATCCACTGAAGGAAACTTCCAAGGAGTCACGAATATCCGGGAAGTTTCTGCCAGTCAAGGGAACGCGCAGCAACGCCAGGGGGCCGCCACCGGCGCGGTTGGAGGGGGGCGCGCCGATGGCGGCGGGTGCCGCCGGCCGCGGTACGGCGGAGAGGGTGGTCAGCGATCGCAGCCAGTGGCGAGGGCCGACACCGCACCGTGGTGACTCTCCGGTGGCCTGCGGTTGGACGGGGACGGTCCGGTCCGGGTTCCCGACTCGGCCCGGGTTTCCGCAAGTCGGGACGCAAGGGGAACCAGGAGGTCAACGGGGCGGGTGAGCCGCCACCTTCGGCCACTGCTCGCCGAGCACCCGTACGGTTTCCGCGATGGCCGGACGCCTGGCCGCCCCCGTCCGCCACAGCGCGTACAGCCGCCGCACCGGCATCGGGTCGAGCGGCACCTCCACCACCCCGGCGGGCAGCGGACCGCGCCCCAGTCGGGGGATGAGCGCGACCCCGAGCCCGGCCGCGACCAGGGCCACGAGGGTGGGATTCTCGTCGGCCTGGTGGACGATGTCCGGCTCGTGCCCGGCCGTGCGCAGCGTCCGCAGCAGCCAGTCGTGGCAGACCCGTCCCGGCGGCTGGCAGATCCACCGCTCCCCGCCCAGCTCCTCCCGCCGTACGGCGGCCCGCCCGGCGAAGGGGTGCCCCTCGGGGACGAGCAGGTCGCACAGGTCGTTCCCGATGACCGCCTGCTCCAGGCCCGGCGGGGCGGGCAGCGGCGCGATGTCCCAGTCGTGCGCGACGGCGAGGTCGACGGCACCCTTCACCACCAGGTCGACGGACAGATGCGGGTCGACCTCCGAGAGCCGGGCGTCCAGGGCGGGATGCCGGCGGCCCAGGTCGGCCAGCACCCCCGGCATCAGCCCGCGTGCCGCCGATGCGAACGCCGCGACGGTCAGCCGCCCCGAGGGTCGGCCCCGCCGCTCCTCCAGCTCGGTCTCGGCGCGCTCCACGATGGCCAGCAACTCCTGCGCGGCCGAGACCAGTTGACGGGCCTCGTCGGTGAGCCGCACGCCCCGGCCCTCCCGCTCCAGCAGGACGGTCCGGGTCTCCCGCTCCAGCTTGGCGATCTGCTGGGACACCGCGGAGGGCGTGTACCCGAGCGCGAGCGCGGCGGCGCCGACGGTGCCGTGCACGGAGACGGCGTGCAGGGCGCGCAGCCGCTGGAGGTCGAGCACGGGGTGCCCCTTTCTGCTGCGGGCCATTCAAGGTTTCACTAAGCGATGCTTCATCCAACCATGCAGCAATCATCGCTGGTGCTTCACGGTCGGTCAGGGTGATGCTCACGGCATGCGCCCGTCACACCTCGCCCTCGCCGTCCTGGTCGCCGCCGTCTGGGGCGTCAACTTCACGGTCATCGAGATCGGCCTGGACCACTTCCCGCCCCTGCTCTTCTCCGCCCTGCGCTTCCTCGCGGCGGCGCTCCCGGCGGTGTTCCTCGTGGGCCGCCCGAAGGTGGCGTGGAAGTGGATCGTGGCGGTCGGCCTGGTCCTCGGAGTGGCGAAGTTCGGCCTTCTCTTCGTCGGCATGGACGCGGGCATGCCGGCCGGCCTGTCCTCCCTGGTCCTGCAGATCCAGGCGGTGTTCACGGCGGCCGTCGCGGCCCTGACCCTGGGCGAACGGCCGTCCCGCGTCCGCCTGCTGGGCATGCTGATCGCCCTGGCCGGCATCGCCGTGGCGGCCGTGGACGAGGGCACCTCCGGCCCGCTCGGCGCGTTCGCCCTGGTCGTCGGGGCGGCGGCGTGCTGGGGCGCGTCGAACGTCCTCACCCGCAAGGCGGCCCCGCCCGACGCCCTGAACTTCATGGTCTGGGTCAGCACGGTCCCGGTCCTCCCCCTGCTGGCCCTCTCCCTCCTCACGGAGGGCCCCTCACGCGACCTGGCGGCCCTGCGCGCGCTGGACTGGCAGGGCGCGGGCACCGTCCTCTACGTCGCCTGGATCACCACCGTCTTCGGCTTCGGCGCGTGGGGTTTCCTGCTGCGCCAGCACCCCGCCTCCACGGTGGCCCCCTTCTCCCTCCTGGTCCCGGTCTTCGGCATGTCGTCGGCGTTCCTGTTCCTGGGCGAGCCGGTGAGCCCGCTGCGGTGGTGCGCGGCGGCGCTGCTGGTGGGCGGGGTGGGACTGGCGTCCCTGACGCCCCGGCGCACCGCGCCCCAAGCGGTCCCGGAGCTGACGACGCCCGCGGCTAGGACGCCTCGACCAGCATCCCGGGCGGGCTGACGTGGAACGTGCGGGCCCGCACGCCGAAGCCCGGTTCGCCGTCCAGGTGGCTGTCGTCGTCCCAGGTGATCAGCACGCTCTCCGGGCCGTTGCCGAAGGCCGTCGCGGCGCAGGTGTGGGACCGCTTCCCGGGGTCCGCCGTGCTGACCCGCACCGGGTCGCCGAGTGAACCCTGGCTCTCCGAGCAGACCTTGGCCATCACCGTCGGCACGGTGTCGTGCGTGTCCGCGCTCTCCTCGACCCACGCCATCAGGAAGCGTCCGTTCGGCAGCCGGGACAGGGCCGGGGAGCTCCGGGTGAAGCCCCTGGGGTTCCCGGCCGTGATGTCGAAGGTCTCCGTGCCGTCCGGCTGGAAGATGCTCACCGCCACCGTCGTCTGCGGTTTGCCCAGGTCGCTGGGCTGGATGCCCTCGATGTGCGCGACGGCGAAGCGTCCGCTGTCGAGCAGGGTGATCGCGTTGACCCCGGTGAAGCCGCCGACGTCCGGCTGGATCTCCCCGCCCAGCGGGTTCCCCTCGAAGTCGAAGAACCGCAGGGTGAGCCGGCCACCGCCGATCGACGAGGGATCCGTCGACCACGCGACGACCACGTTGCCGTTGGTGAGGATCGAGGCGGCGGGCTTCTCGTGGAAGCCCTCGGTGGTGCTCACCGTGAACTCCGGTGTCGCCGGGCTGCCGTCCGCACCGAACCGCCGCGCACGGATGCGCCGGTCGGGCCGCCGGCTCGCCCAGGTGACCAGCACACCACCGTCGATCATGAACGCGAGGCAGGGCCTGACCTGCGGATCCGCGTCCTCCGTGACCAGCGTCCCGGGGCCGGACTTGCGGCCCTCGGTGAACCGCTGGAGCTTCACGCAAGGGCTGGGCCCGGGCAGGCCGAACGGAGTCTCCAGCCACACGGCGAACTGGCCGCTGATCCCGGCGGACAGCACGGACGGCCACAGCGGCCGCACCCCCGGACCGTCCGCCGGCTGCGTACTGACCGCGAACTCGTCCCCCAGCTTGTCGCCGTCGTCCGCCAGGAACTGCCCCTTGATGACGAAGTCGCTCTCGTCCGACCACAGCTCCAGGAACTGCGTGCCGAACAGGGCGTCGACGGCAGGCTGGAGCTGGTCGCCGGTCTTGGTGGTGTTGACGAGGAAGTCAGCCATGGCTGCTCTTTCGAATCAGGATGCGAGGGGAAGAGAGAGCACTACGACCGGCCGAGTCCCTGCGAAAAGCGTGTCACGCCCGGGGGGCGACTGCATCCGGAGCGGCACGGCCCACCCGGACACGCGCCGCCCCTTCTCCCCGGCTGAGCACGCCCCTGCACCCGCCCTGTTCCTCGGTGCGCCTGTCCCTGCACCCGCTCCACTCCTCGGATGGCGTGTTCCTGTACCCGCTCTGCCCTTCGGGTGTGCGTGTCCCTGCACCCGTCCTGCCTCCCGGGTGCGCTAGGCGCCGCACCCGCCCTGCCTCCCGGGTCGGCCAGGCCCCGCACCCGCCCTGCTCCCGCGTATGCGCGCCCTGCACCCGCCGCTCCGTTCCACCCGGCGCGGGCCCGGACATGCCGCTGCCCCGCCCCCCGGTCGGCGGGGCGGG
>NZ_JBEOXI010000067.1:0-35900 GCF_040296465.1 Streptomyces sp. NPDC002130 | reverse complement strand
TCGGCCGCGGCAGGATCGGCTGCGGGGTGGGGATGGAGGCGTTCGCGTCCCCCATCTGCGCGTACGCGATCTGCCCGCCCTTGATGACGAGCTGCGGCTTGACGCCGAAGAACGCCGGCTCCCACAGCACCAGGTCGGCCAGCTTGCCGCTCTCCACCGATCCGACCTCCCGGGCCAGACCCTGGGCGAGCGCGGGGTTGATCGTGTACTTGGCGACATAGCGACGGACGCGACGGTTGTCGGCCCGTCCGTCCCCGGGCAGGGCGCCCCGCCGGCGCTTCATCACGTGCGCGGTCTGCCAGGTCCGCATGACGACCTCGCCGACGCGCCCCATGGCCTGGGAGTCGGAGGAGATGATCGAGATCGCGCCCAGGTCGTGCAGCACGTCCTCCGCCCCGATCGTGGACGGCCGGATCCGGGACTCGGCGAAGGCCAGGTCCTCCGGCACCGCGGGGTTGAGGTGGTGGCACACCATCAGCATGTCGAGGTGTTCCTCGGCGGTGTTGACGGTGAACGGCCGGGTCGGGTTGGTGGAGCTGGGCAGCACGTACGACTCGGAGACCACGGTCATGATGTCCGGCGCGTGCCCGCCGCCCGCACCCTCGGTGTGGTACGCGTGGATGCCCCGCCCGGCGATCGCGGCCAGGGTGTCGCCCACGAACCCGGCTTCGTTGAGCGTGTCGGTGTGGATGGCGACCTGGATGCCCGTCCGCTCGGCGACGGTCAGCGAGGCGTCGATGACGGCCGGGGTGGAGCCCCAGTCCTCGTGCAGCTTCAGGCCGAGTGCGCCACCCCGGATCTGCGACAGCATCGCCTCGTGGGAGACGGTGTTGCCCTTGCCGAGGAGGCCGATGTTGAGCGGATGGGCCTCCATCGCCTCCAGCATCCGCGCCAGGTGCCAGGGCCCGGGCGTCACGGTGGTGGCCTTGGAGCCCTCGGCCGGGCCGGTGCCCCCGCCGACCAGGGTCGTGATGCCGGAGGACAGCGCCTCGTCGGCGATCTGCGGGCAGATGAAGTGCACGTGCGCGTCGATCGCGCCGGCCGTGAGGATCCGCCCGTTGCCCGCGATGATCTCGGTCTCCGGGCCGATGACCAGGTCCGGGTGGACGCCGTCCATGGTGTCGGGGTTGCCGGCCTTGCCGATGCCGGTGATCCGGCCGTCGCGGATGCCGACGTCGGCCTTGACGATCCCCCAGTGATCGATGATCACCGCACCGGTGATCACCGTGTCCGGGGTGCCCTCCGCACGCGTGGCCCGCGCCTGGCCCATGGACTCGCGGATGACCTTGCCGCCGCCGAACACGGCCTCGTCACCGGCGAGTCCGGGGCCGCCGGAACGGTCCTCCTCGATCTCGACCAGCAGGTCGGTGTCGGCGAGACGGATCCGGTCGCCGGTCGTCGGGCCGAACAGGTCGGCGTACGCGGCACGTGAGATCTCAGGCATCGAGGGCACCTCCGGTCTCCCCGCGCAGACCGGGCACCACCCGGGCCCCGGCCAGCGGAACGAGTTCGACGTCGACGGGGATCCCGGGCTCGAAGCGCACGGCCGTGCCGGCGGCGACGTTCAGCCGCCTGCCGCGCGCGGCGGCCCGGTCGAACTCCAGGCCGGGATTGGCCTCGGCGAAGTGGTAGTGGGAGCCGACCTGCACGGGCCGGTCGGCGGCGTTCAGGACGGTGAGCCGGGTGACCTCGCGCCCCTCGTTGTAGGCAATCGGGTCCTCGGCGAACAGGATCTCTCCGGGAATCACGGCGGTCTCCCCGTCAGACGATCGGCTCGTGGACGGTGACGAGCTTGGTGCCGTCCGGGAAGGTGGCCTCGACCTGGACGTCGTGGATCATCTCCGGGATGCCCTCCATGACGTCGTCCCTGGTCAGGAGCTTGCGCCCGGAGGACATGAGCTCCGCGACGGTCCGGCCGTCCCGTGCGCCTTCGAGGATGTGCGAGGTGATGAGCGCGACCGCCTCGGGGTGGTTGAGCTTCAGCCCACGGGCCCGGCGCTTCTCGGCCACGTCCGCCGCCACGTGGATCAGCAGTCGTTCTTGCTCGTGCGGGGTCAGCTGCACGTCCCACCTCACAGTCGTCGCTCCGGGCCGTGCGGGGCCCGGTTGCCGCGGCCACGGGGCAAAGTGCCAGGTGGCGTGGAGCGGCAGGCTAATGGGACCGCGTTTCGGGCACGTTAACCAAGCTGTGATCCACCGCTCGGCGTGTCCCCGTCCCGCATACCGGTCAGCGCCCGCAGACCGTCCCGGAGGACCTCGACCGGTGCCGGCCCGAAGAGGGACTGCTGGGCGATGAACCCGAGCACCGCGGCGATCATCGTGCGGGCCACATGGTCCGGCGCCACGTCCGCCCGCATCATCCCGGCCTTCTGGTAGCCCTCGACGATCCTCCCCCAGGCCGCGCGGACCGAGCCGTAGCCCTCCCGCAGCAGGGCCGCCAGCTCCTCGTTGCGCAGGGTCTCGGTCCACACCTGGATGACGAGCCGCGGAAAGGCGGGCCGGCCGTCGACGACCAGAGACTCGCGGGCGGCCAGTGTCCTGCCGAGGACCGAGGCGACGAGTTCGTCCGGCGGCGGGGGCGGGCTCTGCCGCGCCGCCTCCTCGAAGGCCTCGCGGACGGAACCGAGCACCTCGGCGACGATGGCGCCGATCAGCTCCTCCTTGCCGCTGAAGTAGCGGTACACCGCCCCGGCCGAGAGGTCGACCTCCTTCAGAACGTCCTGCATGGACGTGGCGTGGAAGCCGTTGCGGGCGAAGCAGAGCGCGGCGCCGTCGAGGATCTGGCGGCGGCGGGCGTCGAGATGTTCCTGGGATACGCGAGCCATGATCCCCAACGTAAAACGAATATTCATTCTTGACAAGACGCCACGACCGGAGCACGGTGAGGGCAGAGCAAAAACGAACGATCCTTCTTTTTGACGTTCCGGTTCCGCTCACCTCAGGAGACCCTCATGCCTTCCCGCAACCGCCGTGTGATCGCGGTCGTCGTCCTCGTCCCCGTCCTGGCAGCCCTGGCCCTGTGGGCCTTCGCCTGGCCGGCCTCCCGCATCGCCCCCCGCGACCTGCCGCTGGGCGTGGCCGGACCGCCCGCCGCGGCGGCCCAGGTCGAGCGGCAGCTGGAGCGGCACGAGGGCGCCTTCGAGATCCACCGCTACGCCGACGAGGCCGCCGCCCGGGACGCCATCGAGGACCGGAGCGTGTACGGCGCGGTGGTGGTCACGCCGCAGGGGCCCGAACTGCTCACCGCGTCCGCGGCCGGACCGGCCGTCGCCCAGTTCCTCCAGCAGGCCGTGGCGCAGCAGGCCGCCGCCCAGGGCGCACAGGTCGAGACGGTCGATGTCGTGCCCACCCCGGCCGGCGATCCGCGGGGCACGGCGCTGAACGCAGCCGTACTGCCGCTCGCCCTGGCCGGCATCGCGGCGGGCGCGGTCGTCACCCTGCTGGGGCTGCGCGGCGGCCGGGCCGCCCTCGCGTTGGCCGGCGCGTCCGCCCTGGTGGGTGTGGTCGCGGCCGGGATCGCGCACAGCTGGCTCGGGGCGCTCGGCGGTGTCTGGTGGACGGAAGCGGGGGTGCTCGCTCTGTCCACGCTGGCCGTCGGCGGTGCCGTCGCCGGACTCGCCGCCCTGATCGGCC
Organism: Streptomyces sp. NPDC002130; assembly: GCF_040296465.1. Classification (NCBI taxonomy): domain Bacteria; kingdom Bacillati; phylum Actinomycetota; class Actinomycetes; order Kitasatosporales; family Streptomycetaceae; genus Streptomyces; species Streptomyces sp. NPDC002130. The sequence continues at coordinate 32,267 of NZ_JBEOXI010000067.1, read as the reverse complement.
CCGCCGGCACGGGCATCGGGGCCGCCCTGGTGATGCTGATCGGCAACCCCTTCTCCGGCGCCACCTCGGCCCCGCAGATGCTGCCGGAGCCGGCCGGGGCGATCGGCCAGTGGCTGCCGCCCGGCGCGGGCACGACCCTGCTGCGCTCGGTGTCGTTCTTCGACGGCGCGGCGGCGACCGGGCCCGCCCTGACGCTGACCTGGTGGGCGGTGCTGGGCCTGGGTGCCGTGCTGCTCGGCGGCTCGCTCAGGGCACGGAAGGCGGGCACCGAGCCCGCGGCCGACCGCCGGGAGCTCTCGACCGTCGGCTGACCGGCGCCCGCATCGGACGACCGTGCGTCCCCTGGACGGGGGTGCACGGTCTTCCGTCTGTACGGGGCCGGGGCCTAGTGACCGGCCCTGCGGTGCTCCGCCGCGATGCCGAACCGCTGTGGTTCGCCAGGAGCGGACGCCACCTGGCGGACCGTGGACACGGCACTGACCACCTGCTCTTCCGGGGACTCCGCGAGCGCCTGGTCCTCTTCGAGTCGCCGCAGGTCATCGGCCGAGACGAGGGCGACGAGGGGCTTGCCGTGCCGGGTGACGACGACGCGTTCACCGGCGTACACCACGCGGTTGATCAGGTCGGCGAGCTCAGCCCTGGCTTGCGTCACCGGAATCTCGTAGGCCATGTCCCCATCATAACGTGACGTACGTCCTGTACATTTTTTACAGAGACGGCTGTCGCCGGAGACAGCTCTGCCCGCGAGGAGGGGTTCGCCATGACCCGACCGTCCGCCCGCTACGTGCTGCCCGAGTTCACCGAACGCACGGCGTCCGGGCAACGGACGATGGATCCGTACGCGAAGCTCCTGGAGGAGCGGATCGTCTTCCTCGGGGCGCCGGTGGACGAGACCTCGGCGAACGATGTGATGGCCCAGTTCATGCACTTGGAGCACCAGGCCCCGGAGCGCGACATCTCGCTCTACATCAACTCTCCCGGCGGCAGCTTCCATGCGATGACGGCGATCTACGACACGATGCGGTACGTCTCCTGCGATGTGGAGACGATTCTCCTGGGCCAGGCCGGTGCCGCCTCCTCGGTGCTGCTGGCGGCGGGCACGCCCGGCAAGCGATTCGCGCTGCCCGACGCGCGCCTGGTGATCCATCAGCCGGCCCTGCCCGAGCCGATCCGGGGCCAGGCGAGCGATCTGGCCATCCAGGCGGCTGAGTTGACGCGCATCCGGAGCCGGATGGAGGAGATGCTCGCGCTGCACACGGGCCGCACCCCGGAGCAGGTGAGCGCGGACATCGAGCGGGACAAGGTCCTCACCGCGCAGGAGGCGGTGGAGTACGGCCTGGTCGACGGGATCATCCCCAGCCGCAAGGCCACCCTCGCCCCGCCGACCGGGCAGTGAGGCCCCGGTGCTCCCGCCCGAACTTCCGCCGCTGCCCGCCCTGACCCGCGCCGAGGCCGAACTGATCGACCGTTACCTCGACGTGGTCGACCTGCTCGGCCGCATCAACCCGGCCCGGGACGGCGACACCTACCGCGGGCTGCGCGCCGCCCAGGCCCTCGTCGGCAAGGCGACCGCGCTGCGTGACGCTCTGGCCCTGATGCACCAGCGGGGCGAGACGGAACTGCACGCCGACACCCTGGCCCGGGCGCTGCGCGTACTGGACGGCGAGCGGCGCACGGCCCGGCTCACCCTGCCCCCGGATTCCGTCAGTTGAGGCGCAGCCATCGGTCCGGACGCCCGACGGACGGCGGAGCGTCCGGAGCTGAGTCGAAACGGACCAAAAGACGTACCGCTGTTCGGAGTAGGCGGGAGGCCGATTTTGAGACCCTTCCGGTTGCGCAACGCGCGTGGCCCGGGGGCGGAATGGGACATTCCGTCGCTGGTCCGGCGGTCCGCGAACCCGTGGACAGTGGCGCGAACGCACACGTGTCCACCCGAACGGGTGAGTGGTGAGTAACAACACAAATCCCCGGTTCCGTTGGGAAATCCGGACAGTCATGCGCCAAGATCCCTGCTTGACGACAAGCCCCCGCCGCTGTGGCGGGGCGATCCGGGCGGACGCCGAGTCCTGCCGCCGCCCGGATGACCGGTCGACAGGAGTGGATCGGCAGGAGTGGAGGACCCAAGCACGACGGGTCGCCGGGACGGTCACGCCATGACCGGACCTGAGCAGCCCTTGGGGTGAAGCCGCGTCAGCGGCCGGGCAACTTTGTCAGCCCGAATCCGACAGGTCATCCTTCACAGGCGGCTGACGAAGGGTTGCGCATGACTGCGCTCAATCGTGTCCCGTCGCTCATGGCCCGAGCCGGTACGGCCTCGGCGCTCACCATCGCCGCGGTGGGCGGCTCGATCGTGGCCCCCGGCTTCGCCTCCGAGGCCGCGGCAGCCACACCTGCGACCAAGGCACTCCAGATCGCGGCATCCAAGAAGGGATCGCCCTACAAGTACGGGGCGATAGGACCGCACCGGTTCGACTGCTCCGGGCTCACGCTCTACTCGTTCAAGAAGGCCGGCAAGAAGCTCCCCCGCACGGCTGCCCAGCAGTACAACAAGACGCGCCACATCTCCGCCAAGAACCGCAAGGCCGGAGACCTGGTGTTCTTCCACTCGGGCAGCAACGTGTACCACGTCGGTATCTACGCGGGTAAGAACAAGCTCTGGCACTCCCCGAAGAGCGGGGACGTGGTGCGACTGCAGAAGATCTGGACCAAGAGCGTCTGGTACGGGCGCGTGAGGTGATCCGCCCGGCGTGCGGCGGCGTCCTGACGCGCCGCCGCACGCCGGAGCGTGACACGGGCGCAAGTGGATACCCGTGACGTCATGGCCGAGCACCGTCCCTGCACCGCGCGCAACGAGACTCCGCTGCAACGCGCCGACCGCAACTTCGTCGAGCTGCTCCAGGAACTCCGCGTCACTCAGACGGGTGTGCAGATCCTCTTCGCCTTCCTGCTGTCGCTGGCCTTCACCTCGCGCTTCGGGGACCTCGACACGGTCCAGCGCGTCACCTACGTCACCACGCTGCTGCTGGCGGTCCTGGCCGCCGCGCTCTTCACCGCGCCGGCCGCGCTGCACCGCTCCCTCTTCCAGCAGGGCGCCAAGCCCCGCATAGTGCAGGTCTCCTCGCGCCTGGCCACGACCGGTCTGTGCGTACTGGTGTTCGCGTTCAGCGGTTCGGTGCTGCTGGTGGTCGACGTGACCACGGGCCGTACCGGTGGCATCGCGGCGGGCGCCGCGACCTTCCTGGTCTGCGTCGGACTGTGGGGGGGTGCTCCCTCGGCTGGTGCGGCGGGCGGGGCGGCACGGGGAACGGGACGGCGCCGGGGAGACCACCGGGGAGGAGCCGGAGGAAGCCGACATCAGGATCCCCGCACCGCTGCGGCGCACTGTCCGGCAGCCGTCAGGGCTTCGAGGGGCGGCAGCACACCGGGAGGCGTCGGCGCGGCACCGGTGACGGCAGGGGGCTCCGGCGGGCCACAAGGCGCGGAGTGAGCTTCCCAGAGCCGTGGGAGTGGCCGGATGTGGGTCGCGCGGGCCGGGGTGCGTCGAGGGCGCCCGGTGGGGAGGTTCTTCAGGCCCTTCAGGTCGTGCTGTGACGGCTACGGCTCCTGCTGGCCCGCCGTCGTCACCGGCCGGACCGGGACGGCCCACGGGAGTTCGATCGAGATGGTCTTGCCGCCTTCGCGGGTCGGGCGGATACGGAGTCTGCCGCCGCACTCGGCGGTCAGCCAGCGGATGATGACCAGGCCCCGGCCGTTGTCCTGCTGAACGGCCGCGGGCAGGCGTCTGGGGAAGCGCGGGTGACTGTCCGTGACACCGATGCGCAGTTGTTCGTCGCGGTCCAGCTCGACGTCCACGGTGAAGGTGGGCGACTGGCCGAAGGTGTGCTGGACGGCATTGGTGGCGAGTTCCGAGATGATGAGCCGGACGGTGTCGGACGCGTCCGTGTCCGGCGGCAGGCCCCACTCCGCCAGCGTGCTCACCACATAGGCACGCGCTGCGGAGACCGAGGCGGGATCGCTCGGCAGAGTGACGGATGCTTCCAGATGGTCTGCCATGGCGACGTCGTCCCTTTCCCACGGGACCGTAGCCCGACACGGAGCGGATGGTTCGAGTACGGTCCCGGACTGGTGCTTCGTCGTCAGACTGCCACCAGAACACCCCTGAAGGTCGGCGATCCACCAAGATATGCATATATCTGTCGCTCAAAGCGGTGAACTCTGCGACGCGAGACCGTATTTGGGTGGCTCCGAAGGAGTAAGGAGGAGCCCATGCAGCACGGTCCCGCGGTGCGCCGCCGGAAACTGGGCGCCGAACTGCGTGAGCTGCGCTCCTGGGCGGGGCTCACGAGCGGTGAGGCGGCCCGGCTGGTGGGCTGGCACCAGTCCAAGGTCAGCCGGATCGAGACGGGCACGAGCGGTGTGAAACCGGCCGATGTGCGGTTACTTCTGGACGCCTACGGTGTGACGGACTCCCAACTGCGCGAATTGCTCATGGTGTTGGCGGGCGCCGAGGACAGCGGTGGTCGGCACCACTGGTGGCACGCCTACCGGGGGGTGCTGCCGCCGACCTACCGGGACTTCATCAGCCTGGAGTCCCAGGCGGGGGCGATGCGCACGCTGGAGACCACCGTCGTCCCTGGCCTGCTCCAGACACCCGAGTACGCGCGTGCGGTGACGCGGGCCGCGGTGGAGGGGCTCCCTGAGGACCGGCTCGACACGCTGGTCGAGGTACGGCTGGCCCGGCAGGACGTGCTGCGCGCCGATCCCCCGCTGAGACTCAGCGCGGTGCTGGACGAGGCGGTGCTGCGGCGGGAGGTGGGCGGGCCCGGAGTCATGGCCCGCCAGCTGGAACGGCTGGTCGAGGCGGCGCGTCTGCCGCAAGTGCGCCTGCAGGTGCTGCCGTTCGCCGCAGGGGCGCACATCGGCGTCACCGGCCCTTTCGTTATCTTCTCATTTTCGAGCACTTCTGATCTGGATGTGGTTGTTCTCGACCACTTGACGAGTAGCCTCTACCTCGAACGGAAAGAAGACCTCCAGGCCTACACGGAGGCCTTCGACGCCCTTCAGATCCACGCCCTTTCGCCCGAGGACTCGTTGGATTTCATCGCCGGGACAGCCGCCGGCGCGTAAGGAGGCACCATGCGTGCACTGCCTCGTCACGTCCCCTCAAGCATCGAACTGCACGGTGTGCGGTGGTTGCGCAGCAGCTACAGCACCGGCGCGAACAACTGCGTCGAGACCGGGTGTCCGGATGCCCCGCCCTGGGCCGGACTGCTCGCCGTGCGCGACTCCAAGGACCCGGCCGGACCCGCGCTGCTCTTCTCTGCGGGGAGCTGGGCGGCCTTCGCGGCCGGGGTGGACCGCATGTAGGCGCTTGAGGCGCGTTCGATCAGACCGTATGCAGGCGGGCGCTTGCAGGCGCGTTCGATCAGACCGTCATCGTGCGACGCACGGCCGTGTCACGCCGACTCATGGCCGCGTCTCGCCGATCAGCCGTACAGCGCGTTCGATCTGCTGATCGGTCAGGTCCGCGCGTGCGGTGAGCCTGAGCCGTGAGATGCCGTCCGGCACGGAAGGGGGCCGGAAGCACCCCACGGCCAGGCCCGCCGTGCGGCACCGGGCCGCCCAGTTCACGGCGTCCTCGGGAGAGGGCGCGCGCACCGAGACCACCGCGGCGTCCGGACGCACCGCTTCCAGACCCGCGGCGGTCAGGCGTGCGTGCAGTTCACCCGCCACCGCGCGGGCCCGTGCCGCCCGTTCCGGTTCGCGGCGCAGCAGCCGCAGGGCCGCCAGGGCCGCACCCGCCGCCGCGGGGGCGAGACCTGTGTCGAAGATGAACGTCCGGGCCGCGTTGACCAGGTGGTCGACGACCCGCGCGGGGCCGAGGACGGCTCCGCCCTGGCTGCCCAGCGACTTGGACAGCGTGACCGTCGCGACGACGTCGCCGGCGCCCGCGAGGCCCGCCGCGTGCGGAGCGCCGCGGCCGCCGTCACCGAGGACGCCCAGTCCGTGGGCGTCGTCGACGACCAGCCCGGCGCCCTGCTCCCGGCAGGCCTCGGCGAGACCGGTGAGGGGGGCCGCGTCGCCGTCGACCGAGAAGACCGTGTCGGACACGGCGATCGCCGTGCCCTCGTGGGTCGCCAGCGCCTTGCGCACCGCGTCCGGCTCGGCGTGCGCCACCACCTGGGTGGTGCCGCGGGCCAGCCGGCAGCCGTCGATGAGGGAGGCGTGGTTGCCCGCGTCGGAGACGATCAGAGAGCCGTGCGGGGCCAGCGCGGTGACCGCGGCCAGGTTGGCGGCGTAGCCGGAGGAGAAGACGAGGGCCGCCTCGAAACCGCAGAAATCGGCCAGTTCCCGCTCGAGTTCGGCGTGCAGTTCGGTGGTGCCGGTGACGAGCCGGGAGCCCGTCGAGCCGCCGCCCCAGGTCCGTGCGGCCCGGGCGGCGCCCTCGGTGACCTCGGGGTGGCGGGCCAGCCCGAGGTAGTCGTTGCTCGCCAGGTCGAGGAGCGGGGAATCGGCCGGACGGGGGCGCAGAGTCCGTACGAGTCCGGCGCGGGCGCGCAGCTCCGCCTGCTCGTCGATCCAGCCGAACGCCATGGGTGGTCCTCCGCGGAATTTGTAGGCAGTGCACAGACACTAGCGGGACCACCAGCAGGTCAGTGTGTGGCAATACCCACACCTCGAAGCGACTCTGTTGTACGAACTCTCCTTTGCCCCGGGCGCCTCCTTAGGACAGGATCGGCTCCCATGGACCTGCTGAACACGCTGGTGGACAAGGGGCTTCGGCGCGAGCTGCCGACCCGCGACGAGGCACTGGCCGTCCTCGCGACGTCCGACGACGACCTGCTCGATGTGGTGGCCGCGGCCGGAAAGGTGCGGCGGCACTGGTTCGGCCGACGGGTGAAACTGAACTATCTCGTCAACCTCAAGTCCGGCCTGTGCCCCGAGGACTGCTCCTACTGTTCGCAGCGGCTCGGCTCGACGGCCGGGATCCTGAAGTACACCTGGCTCAAGCCCGACCAGGCCTCCGACGCGGCGGCGGCCGGGGTGGCCGGCGGGGCCAAGCGGGTGTGCCTGGTGGCGAGCGGGCGCGGCCCGACCGACCGGGACGTGGACCGGGTCTCCGAGACGATCAGGACGATCAAGGACAACAACGAGGGCGTCGAGGTGTGCGCCTGCCTCGGACTGCTCTCCGACGGCCAGGCGGAGCGGCTGCGCGAGGCCGGTGCCGACGCCTACAACCACAACCTCAACACGTCCGAGGCGACGTACGGGGAGATCACCACCACGCACACCTACGAGGACCGCGTCGACACCGTGCAGAAGGCGCACGCGGCCGGTCTGTCCGCCTGCTCCGGGCTGATCGCCGGCATGGGCGAGACGGACGAGGACCTGGTCGACGTCGTCTTCTCGCTGCGTGAACTGGACCCGGACTCGGTTCCGGTCAACTTCCTGATCCCGTTCGAGGGCACCCCGCTCGGCAAGGAGTGGAACCTGACCCCCCAGCGGTGCCTCAGGATCCTGGCGATGACGCGGTTCGTCTGCCCGGACGTCGAGGTGCGGATCGCGGGCGGGCGCGAGGTCCATCTGCGCACGATGCAGCCGCTCGCCCTGCACCTGGCCAACTCGATCTTCCTGGGCGACTACCTCACCAGCGAGGGCCAGGCCGGCAAGGCCGACCTGGAGATGATCGCGGACGCCGGGTTCGAGGTGGAGGGCACCGACCAGGTGACCCTGCCGGAGCACCGGGCCACCGGCGGCTGCCACGACGGGGGCGGAGTGTGCGGCTCCGGCGGCGGGGCGTGCGGCTCCGGTGAGGAACCGCAGGTCGCCGACTCCCCCACGGGCGCCGAACCGCGGACCGACCTGGTCGCCGTGCGCCGCCGGGGCGCCGGGACGGACCTCGCGCCCAATGCCTGAGCCGACCGTCCCCGAGCTGCTGGAACTCGACCGGCGGCACGTCTGGCATCCCTACGGCCCGATGCCCGGGCGGCAGGAACCGCTCGTCGTGGAGTCGGCGAGCGGGGTGCGGCTGCGGCTCGCCGATGGCTCGGGGGAGCTGGTCGACGGGATGTCGTCCTGGTGGTCGGCGATCCACGGCTACAACCACCCGGTGCTGAACGAGGCCGCCCGCGAGCAGCTCGGGCGGATGTCCCACGTGATGTTCGGCGGGCTCACCCACGAGCCCGCCGTACGGCTGGCGAAGCTCCTTGTCGACATGTCGCCCGAGGGGCTGGAGCATGTGTTCCTCGCCGACTCGGGGTCGGTGTCGGTCGAGGTCGCGGTCAAGATGTGCCTGCAGTACTGGCGTTCGCTGGGCCGCCCGGGCAAGCAGCGGCTGCTGACCTGGCGCGGCGGCTACCACGGCGACACCTGGCAGCCCATGTCGGTGTGCGATCCCGAGGGCGGGATGCACGACCTGTGGACCGGGGTGCTCCAGCGCCAGGTGTTCGCCGGCCCGCCCCCGGCGGAGTTCGAGGAGGCGTACGCCGAGCAGCTGCGGTCGCTGATCGAGCGGCACGCCGGTGAACTGGCGGCGGTGATCGTCGAGCCGGTGGTGCAGGGCGCGGGCGGGATGCGGTTCCACTCCCCCGCGTATCTGCGGGTGCTGCGCGAGGCGTGCGACGCGCACGACGTGCTGCTGGTGTTCGACGAGATCGCGACCGGCTTCGGCCGTACGGGTGCGATGTTCGCGGCGGAGCACGCGGCTGTCACGCCGGACGTGATGTGCGTGGGCAAGGCCCTGACCGGCGGCTACCTGACCATGGCGGCGACCCTGTGCACCGCGCGGGTGGCCGACGGCATCTCGCGGGGCGAGGTGCCGGTGCTCGCACACGGGCCGACGTTCATGGGCAACCCGCTGGCGGCGGCGGTGGCCTGCGCCTCGATCGAGCTGCTGCTCGGTCAGGACTGGCTCACGGAGGTCAAGCGGATCGAGACGGGGCTGCGGGACGGGCTCTCGGCCGCCTCGCGCCTGCCGGGCGTGAAGGACGTACGCGTCCTCGGCGCCATCGGCGTCGTCCAGCTGGATCACGCCGTGGACATGCAGGCGGCGACGCGGGCGGCCGTGCGCGAGGGTGTGTGGCTGCGGCCGTTCCGCGATCTGATCTACACCATGCCGCCGTACGTGACGGGCGACGCGGACCTGGCGCGGATCGCGCGCGCCGTGTGCGCGGCGGCGCGGGAGGGATGACATGCCGGTACTGGTGATCACGGGCACGGGCACGGAGGTCGGCAAGACGGTCGTGACCGCCGCCGTCGCGGCGGCGGCGTTGGCGGCGGGCCGTTCGGTGGCCGTGCTGAAGGCCGCGCAGACGGGCGTACGGCCCGACGAGCCCGGGGACGCCGCCGAGGTGGCGCGGCTGGCGGGCCCGGTCACGACGGCCGAAATCGCCCGGTATCCCGAGCCGCTGGCCCCGGCCACGGCGGCGCGCCGGGCCGGCCGGGCCCCGGTCCATCCGCACGAGGTCGCGGAGGCCGCCGCCAAACTGGCCACCGAGCACGACCTGGTGCTGGTCGAAGGCGCCGGCGGACTGCTCGTCCGGTTCGACGCGGCCGGAGGGACACTGGCGGACACGGCCCGGCTGCTGTCGGCGCCGGTGCTGATCGTGGCGCCCGCGGGGCTCGGCACCCTCAACACGACGGAGCTGACGGCGCGTGAACTGCGCTCCCGGGGGCTGGAACCTGCCGGGATCGTGATCGGGAGCTGGCCCGCGGCCCCCGACCTCGCCGCGCGGTGCAATCTGGCGGACCTGCCCGACGTGGCCGAAGCCCCGCTCCTGGGCTCGGTCCCGGCCGGGTCGGGCGCCCTCTCCCCCACCGCCTTCCGGAGAGCCGCGCCGCACTGGCTGGCGCCCCGGCTGGACGGCTCGTGGGACGCGGAGGCGTTCCGGGTACGGGAGGCACCCGAGGCGTTCTGAGGAGGGTCCGGACGAGAGCGTGACGGAACCGGCCGTCCCGGCGGGCGCGCGGGGAACCCGGCCGACCCGGCAGGCGCATGTCCGGAGCCGGCCGCCCCGGCAGGCGCATGTCCGGAGCCGGCCGCCCCGGCGGGCGCGCGGCGAACCCGGCCGCCCCGGCAGGCGCACGGCCGGAACCGGCCAACCCGGGGGGCGGGCGAACCCGGCCGTCCCCGCGGGCGCACGGCCCGAACCGGCCGTCCCGGCGGGCGCGCGGCGAAACCCGCCGACCCGGCAGGCGCACGGCCGGAACCGGCCGACCCGGGGCGCGCGGCGGAACCGGCCGTCCCCGCGGGGGCATGGCCGGAACCGGCCGTCCGGGCTGGCGCGCGGTGAAACCGGCGCGGACGTGATCGCGTGTTGAACTACGAACGTGATCACCTCTGAAGGGACCACCTTGCACACGAACACACCAAACCCGTCCCGCCGTACGGCCCTCGCGCTGGGCACGGCCGCCGCCCTCGCGCTGGGCGGCGGCACCGCCCACGCGTTACCCGGCACCGCCGGCGTCACCGCGCGGCTGCGGGACCTGGAGCGGGAGCACACCGCACGGCTGGGCGTGTACGCCCGCAACATGCGCACGGGCCGGACGGTGGCGTACCGGTCCGACGAACGCTTCCCGATGGCCTCGCTGTTCAAGACGATTGCCGCCGCGGCCGTGCTGCGCGACCTCGACCGCGACGGCGAGTTCCTGGCCCGGCGCGTCCGCTACACCCAGGCCTACGTGACGAAGTCGGGCTTCTCCCCCGTCACCGAAGACCACGTCGCGACCGGCATGACCATCGGCGAACTGTGCGACGCCACCATCCGCTTCAGCGACAACACCGCGGGCAATCTGCTGCTCAAGGAACTGGGCGGACCGACCGCGATCACGCGCTTCGCCCGCTCGACCGGTGACCGCGTCACCCGGCTGGACCGCTGGGAGCCCGAGCTCAACTCCGCGGAGCCGTGGCGCGTGACCGACACGACCTCCCCGCGCGCCATCGGCCTGACCTACGCCCGGCTGGTGCTCGGCGACGCGCTTGAGCCCCGGGACAGGGCCCGGCTCACGGACTGGCTGCTGCGCAACACCACGAGCCTGGAGAGGTTCCGCAAGGGTCTGCCGGCCGACTGGCTGCTCGCCGACAAGACGGGTGGCGGGCAGTACGGCAGCAACAACGACGTGGGCATCACCTGGCCGCCGGACGGCCCGCCGATCGTGATGTCGGTGCTGACCACGCAGCCGGAGGAGGACGCCGAGGGCGACAACCCGCTGGTGGCCCGGACGGCCGCGCTGCTGGCGGCGGAACTCGCCTAGCGTGACCGGCCACGGCAGGTCGTCGGGGGACCCCTGGCTGGTGGCCGGCGCCCTCGGGGTCGCCGGTCTGCTCGCCCTGCACTCCGCCGTGCCCAACGGGGTCGGGCGGCTGGGGAGCCTGCTGGAGACGTTCCTGCCGTGGCTGGGGGCGGTCGTGCCCGTGCTCGGCTGCCTCGCCCTGCTCGGACGGTCGCGGGCGGGGCTGCTCGCCTGCCTGGCGCCGGTGGCCGTGTGGCTCTGGATGTTCGGCGGGATGTGGTGGTCCTCGGCCCTCGGCCCGTACGACCTGACCGTCGTCCAGCACAACGTGGCCGACGACAACACCGACCCCACCGGCACCGCTCGGGCCCTGCGCGCGACCGGTGCGGGGCTGGTGGCCGTTCAGGAGCTCACCCCCACGGCACGGCCCGTGTACGAGAACGTCCTGGGCGCCTCCCACCCGCACCGGGCCGTCCACGGCACGGTCGGGCTCTGGTCGGCGCATCCGGTGTCGGACGTGCGGCCCGTGGACATCCGGCCCGAGGGATTCCCCGACAGCTGGCGGCGCGGTCTGCGGGCCACGGTGTCCGCACCCGGCGGCAGGATCGCCGTGTACGTGGTCCATCTGCCGTCGGTGCGCCTGGGCCCGGCGGGCCTCGCCTCGGCGGCCCGTGACGAGAGCGCGGCCCTGCTCGGGGACCGGATCGCCGCCGACCCCGCCGCCCGGCTGCTGGTGGTGGGCGACCTCAACGGCACGGTGCGGGACCGCGGGCTCGGCCCGCTCACCTCCCGGTTGCACGCGCCGCCCAGGGGGTTCGCGTTCAGCTGGCCGGCCGGCCTGCCGGTGGCGAGGATCGACCAGGTGCTGGGCCGGGGGGTGAAGGTGACGGAGGTGTCGGCGCTGGAGGCGACCGGGAGCGACCACCTTCCGGTGCTGGGCCGCGTACTCCTGCGGTAGACGGCAGGGGTGCGCCGGGCCCGTCGCGGGGAGAATCGGGGTAAGGCCAGCCTCGCAGGGAGGTTCCCATGCCGCTCCGCTCCGGCAAGGTGCCACGGGACGCCGTGCACCATCCGCTGTTCGCCCGCTGCTACGCCCGGGTCAGCGTGGCCGCCGAGACCCGGATGGGCATGAACCGGATACGCGGGAGACTGCTCGGCGGGCTGTCGGGGCGGGTGATCGAGATCGGCGCGGGCAACGGGCTGAACTTCGCGCACTACCCGGGCACGGTCGCGGAGGTCGTCGCCATCGAACCGGAGCGGCGGCTGCGGCACTTGGCCGTGGAGGCCGCTCTGCGAGCCGAGGTGCCGGTGGACGTGGTGCCGGGTGCGGCCGAGGCGCTGCCGGTCAAGAGCGAGGGCTTCGACGCGGCCGTGGTGTCGCTGGTGCTGTGCAGTGTGCGGGACGTGCCCCGGGCGCTGGGGGAGCTGCGGCGGGTGCTGCGGCCGGGCGGCGAGGTGCGGTTCTTCGAGCACGGCCGGGGCGGCGGCCGGGCGATGACCTTCACCCAGCAGGCGCTGGACCGGACGGTGTGGCCGGTGCTGAGCGGGGGCTGCCATGTGGCGCGGGAGCCGGTGCGGGCGCTGCGGGACGCCGGGTTCGAACTCGGCCCCTACCGGCAGGTGCTGATGCCGGCGGAGGGGCCGCAGCTGCCCACCTCGTACTGCGTGCTCGGGACCGCCTGGCGCCCGGTCGGCGGGTGATCACAGGCGGGTGATCACAGGCTCCACTGGCGCAGCTCCTGCTCGATGTCCCGTACGGACGCCTCGCCGCTCTTGACCAGCCGGGCGAGGTCGCGGACCTGCTCGGGTGAGGTGACGACCTTGACACCGCTGGCGACGAGGTACGCGTAGGCGACGGCGGAGGCGAACAGGGCGTTGGAGCGCTCCAGCGCGGGGACGTGCAGGAGGAGCTGGAGCAGGGCGGCGGCGCGGGCGTGCGGGCTGTCGTAGACGGGCACGTCGAATATGGCGGCCTGATGACGGGCGACGGCGGCGACGAGGGCCCCCCAGTCGGTGACCTGGGGGTCCCCGGGGGTCTTCTGCTCGGCGAGCATCAGCAGCCAGGCGAGGTCGATCTCGAGGTTGTCCAACGGTTCAGTGGCGACCTTCGCGCGTGCCCTCACGCTCTGCGCCGAACTCCTCGACGAAGACGGACTCGTACTGCTTCATGAAGTCCGCGGCGGCCTCCACGAACGTGTGGCCCACATCGCCGGTGTCCTGTCTGACCAGCTCCTCGATGTAGCGGTTGACGCTCATCCCGCGGGCCAGGGCGCGTTCACGGGCGGCGCGGGCGGTGCCCTCGTCGACGCGCACGTTCAGCTGGGTCTTCGCCATACCTCGAAGCTAGCGCGGAGGTGCTAGCACCGGCAAGGGCGGTGTCCGACCCGCGGAGGATACCGAGTGTGGGCCGGGTCACATTACTCTCGGGCAGGGTTGGGGGTCCTGACGTCCACCCAGAGGAGGCGGCCTTGTCCACACCTGCTGCGGAACACGCTCCCGGCCTCGCGCCGGCCGACGGGATCGCGGCCCGCGCCCGCGGTCTGACCAAGGCGTACGGCGCGGGCGAGACTGCCGTGCTCGCGCTCGACTCGGTGGACGTGGACGTCGTCCGGGGCCGGTTCACCGCGGTGATGGGACCGTCGGGCTCCGGGAAGTCCACGCTGATGCACTGCCTGGCCGGGCTCGACACTGTCTCGGCCGGTCAGGTGTGGCTGGGTGACACGGAGATCACCGGGCTGAGGGAGCGCGAGCTGACGCGGCTGCGCCGGGACCGGATCGGGTTCATGTTCCAGTCGTTCAACCTCATCCCGACCCTGAACGCGCTGGAGAACATCACCCTGCCCATGGACATCGCGGGCCGCAAGCCCGACGGGACGTGGCTGGACCAGGTGATCGACACCCTGGGCCTGCGGGACCGGCTGGGGCACCGGCCCTCGCAGCTCTCCGGCGGGCAGCAGCAGCGCGTGGCCTGCGCGCGGGCGCTGGCCTCCCGGCCCGAGCTGATCTTCGCGGACGAACCGACCGGCAACCTGGACTCGCGCGCCGGTCTCGAGGTGCTCGGCTTCCTGCGCGAGGCGGTGGACCAGCTCGGGCAGACCGTCGTCATGGTGACCCATGACCCGGGCGCCGCCGCCCACTCGGACCTGGTGCTCTTCCTCGGGGACGGCCGGATCGTCGACGAGATGCGACGGCCGACGGCGGAGGCGGTCCTGGAGCGGATGAAGAGGTTCGACGTGATCCGCACCCGCTACGAGGACGCCGACGCCCCGGCGTCGCCCGAGGAGAACTGAGCCCGTGCTCAAGGCGACCCTGCGGAGCTTCCTGGCGCACAAGGGGCGGCTGCTGCTCTCCGCGCTCGCCGTCCTGCTGTCCGTCGCGTTCGTCGCGGGGAGCCTGATCTTCTCGGACACCGTCAGCCGCACGTTCGACCGGCTGTTCGCCTCCACCGCGGCCGATGTCACCGTCAGCCCGAAGAAGGACCTCGACGAGGCGCTGCCGTCGGGCCGGACGGCCACCCTGCCGGCCGCGCTCGCCGAACGGGTCCGGCAGGTCGACGGGGTCGCGGCGGCCCGCGCCGACGTGAAAGTGAACGGCCTCACGGTCGTGAACGAGGAGAACGAACCGGTGGGCCCGACCACCGGGGCACCGACGCTGGGCTACGCCTGGAACCCGAACGAGCGCAGCCCCGTGCGACTGACCTCGGGCCATGCCCCGCGCGGTCCCGCGCAGGCGCTGCTCGACTCCGAGACCGCCGGCCGCAAGGACGTGCGCGTCGGCGACACCCTCACGGTCATCGCGCCCCCCGGGTCGTTCCCGGTCCGGGTGGTCGGCATCGTCACGTTCACGACCACGAACCCCGGATCCGCGCTGCTCTACTTCGACACCCCCACCGCCCAGACGAAGCTGCTGGGCCGGCCGGGTACGGCCACGAGCATCTCGGTCGACGCGGCGCGGGGCATCAGCGACGACCGGCTCGAACAGCGCGTGGCCGGCGCGCTCGGCGCACACACCTACGACTTCAGGACGGCCGGCGAACAGGCCGAGTCGGACGTCGAGCAGCTGGGCGGGTTCCTCGACGTCATCAAGTACGTGATGCTCGGCTTCGCCGGGGTCGCCGTCCTGGTCGGCGTGTTCCTGATCGTCAACACCTTCTCCATGCTCATCGCCCAGCGCACCCGTGAGCTGGGCCTGTTGCGCGCGCTGGGCGCCGAGCGGCGGCAGGTCCGCGCCTCGGTGCTCACCGAGGCCCTGCTGCTCGGGCTGGTCGGCTCCACGCTGGGACTCGCCGCGGGCATCGGGCTGGCGGCCGGACTGATCGGGCTGATGGGCCTGCTCGGCATGAACATCGACGCCGACGAGATGCAGATCGGCTGGGTGACCCCGGTGGCGGCCTACGTCGTCGGGCTCGGCGTCACCTTCGTCGCCGCGTACCTCCCGGCCCGGCGGGCCGCGGGCGTCTCGCCGATGGCCGCGCTCTCGGACGCCGAGGTGGCCGGGGTGGGCCGGCCGCTGCGGGTGCGTGCGGTGGCGGGCGCGGTCGTCGGGGCGGCCGGTGCGGCGGCGCTCGCGGGCTGCGCGGTGTCCCGGCAGACGTCGTCGGCGGCGTCCCTGCTCGGGCTCGGCGTGGTGCTCACCCTGATCGCGACCGTGATCGCCGGGCCCCTGCTGGTGCGCCCGGTGATCCGGGTGCTCGGCGCGGCCTTCCCCGCGCTGTTCGGTCCCATCGGCCGGATGAGCCAGCGCAACGCCCTGCGCAACCCCCGCCGCACCGGAGCCACCGCGGCGGCTCTGATGGTGGGAATCGCCCTGGTCGGCGGGATGTCGGTGGCGAGCGAGTCGATGACCGCGTCGTTCGACCGGCAGATCGACACGACGCTCGGCGCCGACTTCGTCGTGCAGAACACCAATTTCCAGCCGTTCCCCCAGGAGGTCACCGACAAGGTGCGCCGCACCGACGGCGTGGGCCTGGTCGTGCGCGGGAGGTTCACACCGGTCGCGGTGCGCCTCCCGGACGGCGACCGCGTGGAGACCACGGCGGCGGGCTACGATCCGCGGCTCGACGAGGTCGCCGACATCACCTATGCGCAAGGGGACTCGGCGGCCGCGCTCGCCCGCGGGCACCTGGCCATGGACCGGGACTTCGCACGCGACCACGGCGTTCGGGTGGGCAGCGTCCTCCCGGTGCGGTTCCCGGCCGGACGCTCGGCCGAGCTGACGGTCGGCGCGCTCACCGATCAGGACACCGCCGAGGGGTTCGGCACCCAGGGCGGGCTGTTCTTCGGCATGGACACCCTGGAGCGGTACGCGCCGGGCGGGCGGGACTCCGCGCTGTACGTCAACGCCGCCTCCGGCACCGGCGACGGCGACCTGCGCGCGAACCTGGAGGAGACCCTGGAGCCGTACCCGCAGGTGCAGGTGCGGGACCTGGCCGACTACAAGCAGCTGGTCCGGGACCAGATCGCCGTCCTGCTGTACCTCGTGTACGCGCTGCTCGGGCTGGCGATCATCATCGCCGTGCTCGGCGTGGTCAACACCCTCGCGCTGTCGGTCGTCGAACGCACCCGGGAGATCGGCCTGTTGCGGGCGATCGGGCTGGCCCGGCGGCAGCTGCGGCGGATGATCCGGCTGGAGTCGGTGGCCATCGCGGTGTTCGGCGCGGTCCTGGGGCTGGTGCTGGGGCTGGTGTGGGGTGTGTGCATGCAGCAGGTGCTGGCGCTCCAGGGCATGACGGCCCTGGCGGTCCCGTGGCTGACGATCGTGCTGGTGGTGGTCGGCTCGGCGGTGGTCGGGATCGTGGCGGCGCTGCTGCCGGCGTTGCGTGCGTCCCGCATGAACGTCCTGGCGGCCATCGCGCACGAGTGACGTCCGCATGCTGAAACGGTCTGACGCGGGCCGGTGCGAGTGCTGTGATCATGCGATGACCGACTTGCACATCCGGGCCGCGACGCCCGAGGACCTCGACACCGTGCTGGCCTTCTGGAAGGTGGCCGCCGAGGGCACGAGCATCAGCGACGACCGCGGTGGTGTGGAGCGGCTGGTCGCGCGTGACCCCGAGGCGCTCATCCTCGCGGAACGCGGCGGCGAACTGGCCGGCACGGTGATCGCCGGGTTCGACGGCTGGCGCTGCCATCTGTACCGGCTGGCCGTGCACCCGGGCCACCGTCGCCGGGGCGTCGCGACCGCGCTGCTCGCCGCCGCGGAGGAGCGGTTCGTACGGCTCGGCGGGCGTCGTGCGGACGCGATGGCGCTCACGCGCAACGAGACCGCGCACCGGACGTGGGGAGCGGCCGGATACGGGGCAGAGGAGCAGTGGCGACGTTGGGTGAAGCCGCTCACCGAGTAGTCACGGCCGCGAGGCCGTGCTCACAACCGGAGGCGCACTTTGCCCATCCTTTACTCTTGAATGGCCACTCGGTCCTGCATGAAAGGTTGTGAGCCTCCGCCCATGGGCGAGCCTCCCCGTGCGCGACACCGCGCGTTCCGCCCCGTCCTGGAGAACCATGGAACGGGGGTGAACCGATGACCGAAGTGCTCCTCCTTCTGGCGGCGATCGCGCTCTCGCTCGCCTGCGGCGCGTTCGTGGCGGCCGAGTTCTCCCTCACCACGGTCGAGCGCGGCGAGCTGGAGCAGGCCGTCGAGCGCGGCGAGCGGGGTGCGCAGGGCGCGCTGAAGGCCGTACGCAACCTGACGTTCCAGCTTTCCGGGGCGCAGCTCGGCATCACCGTCACGAACCTGGTGGTCGGCATGCTCGCCGAGCCGTCGATCGCCGCCCTGATCGCCGGGCCGCTGGAGGACCTCGGCGTCTCGCGCTCGGCGTCGCACAGCATCGCGCTGGTGATCGGCACCGCCTTGTCCACGGTGTTCCTGATGGTCGTCGGCGAGCTGGTGCCCAAGAACTGGGCGATCTCCTCGCCGCTGACCGTCGCCAAGACCGTGGGCAACGCCCAGCGCTGGTTCAGTGCCGCGTTCCGGCCGTTCATCACCCATCTCAACAACACGGCGAACCGGGTCGTGCGGCGGATCGGTGTCGAGCCGGCCGAGGAACTCGCTTCCGCGCGCGGGCCGCAGGAGCTGGCCGCTCTCGCCCGGCACTCCGCCAAGGAGGGCGCCCTGGAGGCGGACACCGCCGAGCTGTTCGTGCGCACGCTGAACCTCGCCGACCTGACCGCGGAGAACGTCATGACGCCCCGGGTGCAGGTCGTCGCGCTGGAGGTGCAGGCGACCCTGGAGGACGTGGCGAACGCGACCCGGGCGACGGGCCTGTCCCGGTTCCCCGTCTACCGCGGGACCCTCGACTCGGTCGTCGGGACGGCCCACGTCAAGGACGTGCTGGCGGTACCGGCCGAGCGCAGGACCCGGATCTACGTCTCCGAGCTGATGCGCGAACCCCTGCTGGTCCCGGAGACACTCACCGTCGACCGGCTCCTGGACCGGCTCTCCGGCAAGCGCACGATGGCCGTCGTGATCGACGAGTACGGCGGCACGGCGGGCGTGGCCACGCTGGAGGACATCGTCGAGGAGGTCGTCGGCGAGGTGCGCGACGAGCACGACCCGCACGAGACGCCGGACCTGGCCCCGGCCGGCACCGACGAGAGCGGGCACGCCCTGTACTCGGCCGACGGCTCCGCGCGCGTGGACCACCTGGAACGGGTCGGGCTGCGCGCGCCGGAGGGGCCTTACGAGACGCTCGCCGGGCTGGTGGCGACGGTGCTGGGCCGGATACCGGCCGCGGGTGACACCCTCGAGGTCGCCGGCTGGCACCTGGAGGTCCTGGACGCCACGGGGCGCCGGGCGGCCCGCGTGCGGCTGCGCGCACCGCTCGACGACCGGCAGCCCCACGAGAAGGGGGTGGAGCTGTGACCGCCGTCCAGCTGCTGATCGGACTGGCGACGCTCGTCGTCAACGCCTTCTTCGTCGGTGCCGAGTTCGCGCTGATCTCCGTGCGGCGCAGCCAGATCGAGCCCTACGCCGACCAGGGCGACCGGCGCGCGAAGAGCGTGCTGTGGGGCCTGGAGCACGTGTCCGCGCTGATGGCGGCCGCCCAGCTCGGCATCACGCTGTGCACGCTGGTGCTGGGTGTGGTGGCCGAGCCCGCGATCGCGCATCTGCTGGAGCCGGTGTTCCACGCGGTGGGCGTGCCCGAGGGCGCGGGGCACGCGGTGTCCTTCGTGATCGCGCTGTCCCTCGCGACCTATCTGCACATGCTGCTCGGCGAGATGGTGCCGAAGAACATCGCGCTCGCCGAGCCGGTGCGCAGCGCGCTGGCGCTCGGACCGCCCCTGGTGGCGCTGTCCCGCGCCCTGCGTCCGGTGATCTTCACGGTGAACGCGTTCGCCAACACGCTGCTGAAGCTGCTGCGGGTGGAGGCCCGGGAGGAGGTCGCCGCCTCCTACTCGGACGCGGAGATCGCGCAGATCGTGAAGGACTCCAGCGAGGCCGGCCTGATCGACGACCGTGCCCAGGAGCGGCTGCGCGACGCGCTGGAGCTGGGCCGCCGCCCGGTGCGGGACGTGGTGCTGCCGCTTGAACGCGTGGTGTACGCGAGCGTGGGTGTCACCCCGGAGGAGCTGGAGCGGCTGTCGGCGGAGTCCGGGTTCTCCCGCTTCCCGGTGGTGGACGAGGGGCGGCGGATCGTCGGATACCTGCACGTGAAGGACGCGCTGGACGCCGTCGGGCGTGACGTGCCGTTCCGGCTGCGGGACATGCGCCCCATCGCGCGCGTGCGGGAGCACACGCCGCTGGACGACGTCCTCACGGCCATGCGGGGCAGTCGTACGCACCTCGCGGCCGCCCTCGGGGCGGACGGGCGGCTGGCCGGGCTGGTGACCATGGAGGACGTGCTGCGGGAACTGTTCGGCCAGCGGGCGTGAGACCCGGCCCGGCGGGCTGGGGAGCTGTTCGACAGCGGGCCCTGGAACCGGTCCGTCGGGCCGACCGACTGACGGGTATGTGCACGGGATACCATTTCCGTCGCCATGCAGACGAACCCCACCTACAGCAGCCTGGTCGCGGTCGGCGACTCCTTCACCGAGGGCATGTCGGACCTGATGCCCGACGGCACCTACCGCGGCTGGGCCGACCTGCTCGCCGCGCGGATGGCGGCCCGTGCGCCCGGCTTCCGGTACGCCAATCTCGCGGTGCGCGGCAAGCTGATCCAGCAGATCGTCGACGAACAGGTCGATGTCGCGGCGGCCATGGGAGCCGACGTGATCACCCTGGTCGGCGGGCTCAACGACACGCTGCGGCCCAAGTGCGACATGGGCCGGGTCCGCGGGCTCCTGGAGGAGGCCGTGGAGAAGCTGGCCCCCGCGTGCCGGCAGCTCGTCCTGATGCGCAGCCCGGCGCGGCAGGGCCCGGTCCAGGCGCGGTTCCGGCCGCGCATGGAGGAGCTGTTCGCCTGCGTCGACGAGCTGGCCGCCCGGCACGGCGCACTCGTCGTCGACCTGTACGGCGCGCCCTCCCTGAGCGATCCGCGGATGTGGGACGTGGACCGGCTGCACCTGACGGCCGAGGGCCACCGCCGGGTCGCGGAGGCGGTCTGGCAGACCCTGGGCCACGACCCCGAGGACGGCGAATGGCACACGCCGATGCCGGCGACGCTGCCGCCGGGCTGGGTCATGCGGCGCGTGGCGGACGCGCGATTCGCCCGGCAGCACCTGCTCCCGTGGATAGGCCGCCGCCTGACCGGCCGCTCCTCGGGTGACGGACTGCCCCCGAAGCGGCCGGAGCTGCTGCCGTACGAGGACCTGGCGTAGCCGCAGGTGGGCGCGGCCCGGACGCTCTCGTAGGTTCCGACGAACACACCCGCGGCGCTGGCCTGCAGGAATCGCCAGTAGAATCCGTGCACGTGACTTCCGCTCCCGCCAAGCCCCGCATCCCGAACGTCCTCGCCGGACGCTACGCCTCCGCCGAGCTCGCCACGCTTTGGTCGCCCGAGCAGAAGGTGAAGCTGGAGCGGCAGCTCTGGCTCGCCGTGCTGCGGGCCCAGAAGGACCTCGGCATCGAGGTGCCGGACGCGGCGCTCGCCGACTACGAGCGTGTTCTCGACACCGTCGACCTGGCTTCCATCGCCGAGCGCGAGAAGGTGACGCGGCACGACGTCAAGGCGCGGATCGAGGAGTTCAACGACCTCGCCGGGCACGAGCACGTGCACAAGGGCATGACCTCCCGCGACCTCACCGAGAACGTCGAGCAGCTGCAGATCCGCCTCTCGCTGGAGCTGGTCCGCGACCGCACGGTCGCCGTCCTGGCCAGGCTCGGCAAGCTCGCCGGCGAGTACGGCGAGTTGGTCATGGCCGGCCGCTCGCACAACGTCGCCGCGCAGGCCACCACCCTCGGCAAGCGCTTCGCCACCGCCACCGACGAGCTGCTCGTCGCCCACAGCCGTATCGAGGAGCTGCTGGGCCGCTACCCGCTGCGCGGCATCAAGGGCCCGGTCGGCACCGCGCAGGACATGCTGGACCTGCTGGGCGGGGACGCCGCGAAGCTCGCGGACCTGGAGCAGCGGATCGCCACGCACCTGGGCTTCTCGCAGGCCTTCACCTCGGTCGGCCAGGTCTACCCGCGCTCGCTGGACTACGAGGTCGTGACGGCGCTGGTGCAGCTGGCGGCGGCCCCGTCGTCGCTGGCCAAGACGATCCGGCTGATGGCCGGGCACGAGCTGGTCACCGAGGGCTTCAAGCCCGGTCAGGTCGGCTCCTCGGCGATGCCGCACAAGATGAACACCCGCTCCTGCGAGCGCGTCAACGGCCTGATGGTGATCCTGCGCGGCTACGCCTCGATGACCGGCGAGCTGGCGGGCGACCAGTGGAACGAGGGCGACGTGTCCTGCTCGGTGGTGCGCCGGGTCGCGCTGCCGGACGCGTTCTTCGCGCTGGACGGTCTGCTGGAGACGTTCCTGACGGTGCTCGACGAGTTCGGCGCGTTCCCGGCGGTCGTCGCCCGTGAGCTGGACCGCTACCTGCCGTTCCTCGCCACCACGAAGGTTCTCATGGGCGCCGTGCGCGCGGGCGTGGGCCGGGAGCTCGCGCACGAGGCGATCAAGGAGAACGCCGTCGCCTCCGCGCTCGCCATGCGTGAGCAGGGCGCCGAGCGCAACGAGCTGCTCGACAAGCTGGCCGCCGACGCGCGCATCCCGCTGGACCGGGGACAGCTGGACGCGCTGATGGCCGACAAGCTGTCGTTCACCGGTGCCGCGGGCGATCAGGTCGCCGCCGTCGTCGCCCGGGTCGAGGAGATCGTCAAGCAGCACCCCGAGGCCGCGGGCTACACGCCCGGGGCGATCCTCTGACGCGCCGCTCGCCATGGCGCGTTTCACGCCCGAGGAGCTGGAGGCCGCCCGAGACCGCCTCGTGCCCGACGTGGTCGCGGAGGGTCTGCACGTCCTCTTCTGCGGTATCAACCCCGGCCTGATGACGGCCGCGACGGGCCATCACTTCGCCCGGCCGGGCAACCGCTTCTGGCCGGTCCTGCACCGGTCCGGGTTCACGCCTCGGCTGCTGAAGCCGTCCGAGCAGCAGGAGTTGCTGTCGTACGGGCTCGGCATCACCAACGTCGTGGCGCGGGCCTCCGCCCGGGCGGACGAGCTGAGCGCCGAGGAGTACCGGGAGGGCGGGCGGCTGCTCGCGGCGAAGGTGGCGCGGTTGCGGCCCCGCTGGCTGGCCGTGGTCGGCGTGACCGCGTACCGCGCCGCGTTCGACGACCGCAAAGCGCGGGTGGGGCCGCAGGCGCGGACGATCGGTGACACGCGCGTGTGGGTGCTGCCCAACCCGAGCGGGCTGAACGCGCACTGGACGGTCGACACCATGGCGGAGGAGTTCGGCCGGCTGCGGGAGGCCGCCGGGGACTGATCCGCTACGGCGGGTCCGTCTCCGTGACCAGGGCCAGCAGCTGGATCTCCCGCGAGGCGTCCCGGTCCGCGACCGCCACGGCGACCCAGCGGCCCGTGCCCTCCACCTCCCACAGGTGGGCGACGCCGGCCCGCGCGCTCAACTCGGCCCACGGCCGGGGTATGTCCTCCCGCTCGGTGCGCAGCAGCACGGTCTGCAGGTTGTAGGGGTCGGTGTCGCCCCAGCGGGAGGCGAGGAGTTCGTAGACGGCGTCCCGGTCCTTCTCGAACTGGTCGATCGTCACCGCCCGGGCCCCGGGGTCGCCGTCGGTCCCGGTCTCCAACACCGCGAGGTGGTGACCGGGCCCCGAGACACCGACGTCCGACGGGCCGTGCTCCGCCGGAAAGGGGCGGTAGCACAGCTCGTCGATGAGGGCGAGGTGCTGGGCGATGTTCATGGGTTCAGTAAACCCGCCGCCACTGACACTTGGCGGGGCATCAACCGGCTCGCCGTCAGGCGTCCCTGCGGCGTACGCTCCAGGCTCCCGTGAGCAGGGCGGCGGCCGTCCACAGCGCGGTCACCGCGAGCCCCGCCCAGGGGCCGAGGGCGCCGTCGTACGTCTCCCGGAGGACCGACTGCCCGGCCTTGTCGGGCAGGAAGTCGGCGACGGTGCCCGTCGCGTCGCCGATCACGAACGACACGACGAGGATGAACGGGATCAGCAGGGAGAGGGTGGCCGTGCCGCTGCGGAGCAGGGCGGCGGTCCCCGCGGCGAACAGGGCCATCAGCATCAGGTAGACACCACAGCCCACCACCCCGCGCACCTGCTCGCCGGTACTGAGCCCGCCGGCCGCCGCGCCGAGCCCGGCCCGCCCCACGAGGAGGGCGCAGAGGGCCGTGACCAGCCCCACCAACAGCGCCGGCAGGGCGATGACGGCCGCCTTGGCCGCGAACCACCGTCCGCGCTGCGGCACCGCGGCCAGGGAGAGCCGCAGCGCGCCCTGGTGGAACTCCGACGACACGGCCAGGGCCCCGAAGGTGATGGCCGCGATCTGGCCCGGTATGACGCCGGACAGGGCCGTGAACAGCGGATCGAACCCCGGGTCCGGGGCATCGGAGACTCCGGCGATCGCGGAGAACGCCGTGGTCACGGCGAGCAGGGCCAGCAGTGCTCCCGGGAGCGAGCGCAGAGTGCGGACCTTCAGCCACTCGGAGCGCAGTACGGGCGTGAATTCCATGGTCAGGCCTCCTGGGGCTGTGTGGTGAACTCGGTCTCGGCCCCGGTGAGGTCGAAGTAGGCCTGCTCCAAGGTGCCCTCCTCTGCGGCCAGTTCCAGGACCGGCACACCCGAGGCCGAGGTGATGCGGCCGATGTCGTCGACGCGCGCGTCGCGCACGGCCCAGTGCCCGTCGGCGTGTTCCTCGGCGGTGTGGCCGTGCCGGGCGAGCGCCGAAGTGAGGGCGTCGGGGTCGGTGGTACGGATGCGCACGCGGGGCTGCACGCGCGCGTGGATGAAGTCCCGCATCGGGGTGTCGGCGAGGAGCCGGCCCCGGCCGAGCACGACCAGGTGGTCGGCGAAGGACGCGGTCTCGTTCATCAGATGGCTGGAGACCAGGACCGTGCGCCCCTCGCCCGCGAGGCGGCGCAGCAACCGCCGGATCCACACGATGCCTTCGGGGTCGAGGCCGTTGGACGGTTCGTCCAGCATGACGACCTCGGGGTCGCCGAGCAGGGCGGCGGCGATGCCGAGCCGCTGGCGCATGCCCAGGGAGTACGTCCGTACGCGGCGCCGGGCCACCGACGCCAGGCCCGTCTCCGCCAGGACCTCGTCGACCCGCCGGTCCGGAATGCGGTTGCTCGCCGCCAGGACGCGGAGATGGTCGCGGGCCGTGCGGGAGCCGTGCGCGGCCTGCGCGTCGAGCAGGGCGCCCACGTGGCGCAGGGGTTCGCGGAGCGCCGGGTAGGGCCGGCCGCCGATCGTGGCGGAGCCGGCGGTCGGCCGGTCGAGGCCGAGCACCAGCCGCATGGTGGTGGACTTCCCGGCGCCGTTCGGGCCGAGGAAGCCGGTGACGCGGCCGGGCTGCACACGGAAGGTGAGCCGGTCAACGGCCCGCCTCTCGCCGAACTCCTTGGTGAGGTCCTGGACGTCGATGCTGGTCATGGCAGCAGCGTGGCGGCCGGACCGGGGTGCGGTCCTCCCCCGGCGGTGGAGATCCTCTCCCCCGTGCGGGGGAGGCCCGTCGCCGGTTGCCGCTGGCACGATGGCGTGATGGTCCTGGTCCGCATGCTGCGCCCGTTCACCCGGGCGGTGACGTACACGCGCTGGCTTCATCTCTCTATCGCCATCGTGTGGCCGTCCCTGTGGCTGTTCATCGACGAGGCGTGGTGGACCGTGGGCACGGCGACCGTGCTGCTCGGCCTCGCGGGCCTGGTCCCGGCCATGCGGGTCGTGGAGGGGTTCCAGGCCAGGCTGCTGCTGACCGGCCGTCGGGACAGGGGCGAGAGCGAGGAGATCGTCGTCACCCCCTCGGCCACGTGGGGCGACCGTGGACGCATGGTGGTCTGGCTCCAGACGAGGCTGTTCCTCGGCGCCCTTGCGTCGCATCTCGCCGTCCAGCTTCTCTTCCTCACGGTGGACCTGGTGTCGACGGCACTGGGCGGCGGGCGCGCCGGCGGCGCCTGGCTGCCCGTCGAGGGCCGGCACTGGTCGCACGCCCTGCTCGTCCCCGTGCCCGTGGTCCTGGCAGCCGCGGTCGTGGTCGGTTCGGGAAACCTCATCACCCGCATCGCCCTGCGTCTGCTCGGCCCCTCCCCCGCCGAGCGGCTGGCCGCGCTGGAGGAGCGCACGGAACAGCTCCTGGAACGCACGCGGATCGCCCGGGAGTTGCACGACTCCATCGGGCACGCGCTCACGGTCGCCGTCGTGCAGGCGGGGGCGGCCCGGGCCGCGGGCGATCCCGCCTTCACCGACCGGGCCCTGGGCGCCATCGAGGAGACCGGCCGGGCCGCCCTGGAGGACCTGGAGCGGGTGCTCGGCGTCCTGCGCGAGTCGGGGGAACCGGCGAGCGGCAGACCGACCCTCGCGGACGCCGACCGCCTGCTGGAGTCGGCCCGGGCCTCCGGGGCGAAGGTCGACGCCGAGGTGACCGGCCCGGTGGAGACGGTGCCCGGGCCGGTGTCCCGGGAGGGCTACCGCATCCTCCAGGAGTCGCTGACCAACGTGCTGCGGCATGCGGGGGCGGTCCCGGTGCGCGTCCGGGTGCACGTCGCCGACGACACCCTCGTCCTCGCGATACGCAATCCGCTGCCGGCCGGGGCCCCGGGCTCCGGGCGGGGCAGCGGTCTGCGCGGAATACGCGAGCGCGCGGCCCTGCTCGGCGGCCGGGCCCGGACCGGACCCGACGACGGCGACTGGCAGGTCCACGCCACACTGCCACTGAGTTGATCTACGCTGGTCCGATGCCGGTCACCGTTCTCCTCGTCGACGACGAACCCCTCGTGCGCGCGGGACTGCGGGCCGTGCTGGAGGCGCAGCCCGACATCGAGGTCGTCGGGGAGGCCGCCGACGGGGCGGCGGTGATCCCGCTCGTGCGGCGGCTGCGGCCGGACGTGGTCGCCATGGACGTGCGGATGCCGCTGCTGGACGGTATCGAGGCCACCCGGGCGCTGCTGCGGACGGTCGACGATCCGCCCCGGATCCTCGTGGTGACGACCTTCGAGAACGACGAGTACGTGTACGAGGCGCTGCGGGCGGGCGCCGACGGGTTCCTGCTCAAGCGGGCCCGGCCCGCCGAGATCGTGCACGCGGTGCGGCTCATCGCCGAGGGCGAGTCGCTGCTGTTCCCGGCCTCGGTGCGGCAGCTCGCCGCCGAGTACGGCGAGACCGGCGGGAACCGTGCGGCCCGGGCCGTGCTGGAGCGGGCCCAGCTGACCGAGCGCGAGTCCGATGTGCTGCGGCTGATGGCGCGGGGCCTGTCGAACGCGGAGATCGCCGCCCGGCTGGTCGTGGGGACCGAGACCGTGAAGTCGCATGTCAGCTCGGTGCTGGCGAAGTTGGGGGCGCGGGACCGCACCCAGGCGGTGATCGCGGCGTACGAGTCGGGGTTCGTGGCACCGGGCTGATCGCCGGGGGCGGGTGCCTGCCCCTCGCCGGGGTGTGCCGTACCGAAGTACGATCCCGCCAACACGCGCACGACCTGGGAGGACGGACGGTGGGGCGGCTGACCGGCGGGGATCCCTCGCTGCTGCGAAGGATCAACTCCGCGGTGGTGCTGCACGCGCTGCGTGCCACGGACTGCGCGACGCTGACCGAGATCACCCGGGTGACGGGGCTGTCCCGGCCGACCGTCGAGGGCGTCGTCGAAGGGCTCATCGAGGCCGGGCTCGTCGTCGAGAAGGCGGCCGAGGAGGGTGCTGCCCGGCGGCAGGGCCGTCCTGCGCGGCGGTTCCGGTTCCGGGCGGAGGCCGGGCATCTGATGGGGCTGGAGATCGGGGCGCACCGGGTGGCAGCGCTGCTGTCCGACCTGGACGGCCGGGTGATCGGCGCCCAGGCGAAGGACGTGCCCGAGACGGCGGGGGCCGACGAGCGGCTGGAGCGGCTGCGCGGGGCGGTCGCCGAGCTGCTGCGACGGGCCGGGGTGGCCCGCGGCTCACTGCGGGCCGTGGGCGTGGCGACGCCCGGGATCGTGGAGGCCGACGGCACGGTACGGCTGGGCACGGCGCTGCCGGGGTGGACGGGGCTGCGGCTGGGCGAGCGGCTGAGCCGGTCGTTCAAGTGCCCGGTCCTGGTCGAGAACGACGCCAACGCCGCTGCCGTGGCCGAGCACTGGAAGGGCGCGGCCACCGAGTCGGACGACGTGGTCTTCGTGCTGGCGGGGCTCAGCCCGGGCGCCGGTTCGCTGATCGGGGGGCGGCTGCACCGCGGCTACGGCGGGGCGGCCGGCGAGATCGGGGCGCTGCATCTGCTGGGCCGGGGGGTGACGCCCGAGACGCTCCTGTCGACCACGGACGAGCCCCTGCACCCCCTCGACGAGCAGGCCGTCGCCGCGGTCTTCGCGCAGGCCCGCGAGGGCGACCAGCGGGCCCGCGCGGCAGTCGACCGCTTCATCCAGCGCCTCGTCCACGACGTGGCGGCCCTCGTCCTCGCCCTGGACCCGGAGCTGGTCGTGATCGGCGGCTGGGCGGCGGGCCTGGACGGCGTCCTGACCCCCCTGCGCGAGGAACTCGCCCGCTACTGCCTGCGCCCCCCGCAGGTCACCCTCTCGGCCCTGGGAGACGCAGCTGTGGCGACAGGCGCCCTGCGCCTGGCGTTGGACCACGTGGAGGAGCAGCTCTTCGCCGTGGAACGTCCCTGAGCGACAACGCCCTTCAGGGGCGCGGGGAACTGCGCGACGAGCCACAACGAACCCGCAGCCCCTCACGCACCGCACGCCTCCATTTCGGGAGGCTCAGGACGCCTGCTTCTGAAGCCCGGCGTGGATCTCCACACCCCCCGGATCACCGAAGGTCAGTCGGCACGTGTCAGCGCGATAGGTCGCAACGGACAGCGCAGCCGTACGTCCCAGCGCGATGAAGCGGGTCGTGACGACCAGGACCGGCGCCCCCGGCAGCCGGTCCAGCTCCTTCGCCTCGTCGGCCCCGGCGGAGCCGAGCTCCACCGCGTTCTCCTGCCGCTCCAGCTCCAGCCGCTGCAGCTCCCGCAGCACCGCACGCGCGCGTGCCGCTCCGGACGGCGCGTCGATGCCGGAGAGCTCGGGCACCGAGGGCTGCGGGATGTACAGCAGCTCCGCGGCCACCGGCCGGCCGTGCGTGACGCGGGAGCGCCGCACGATGTGCACGGATTCCTCCCGGCCGGTCTCCAGCGCGTCGGCGACGGCCGGGGGCGGCACGGCCGCCGTGCAGTCGGCGGGCTGCCAGGCGTCCTCGGGGCCGCCCGGCCAGGTGTGCGGGCCGGTGCCGAGGGAGACGCCCATGCGGGGCGGCGCGACGGTCGTACCGACACCGCGGCGGCGCTGCAGCCTGCCTTCGAGTTCGAGTTGCTCCAGGGCCTGGCGGAGCGTGGCGCGGGCGACTCCGAAGCGGGCCGCGAGGTCGCGCTCGTTGGGCAGGATCTCGCCCACGGAGAACTCCGAGTCGAGCGCCTCACTGAGCACGGTCTTGAGGTGCCAGTACTTCGGTTCCTGCACCGATTCCAGCTGCGTGGTCCCCACCCTGTCCTCCGCAATCGCCTGGTCGGCGGCGTTTTGGCGCCCTTGTTTATTAAAGGTTGTTGCACTTCTCTGCGACCATAGGGCGGCCCTGATTCTTGGTCAAGACCAATGGCCGGGAACGTTCACGGGGCGTTCATGAAGGGTCGTGGCGCGGCCCCGCGGCGCGTCTAATCGGCAGCCAGGGACCGCAACTTGTCGGGGTTGCGGATGATGTAGACGGACCGGACGCGGCCGTCGGCGACATCGATCTGGAAGACGGAGTCGGGCCTGCCGTCGGAGAGGATCAGCGCGGCCGGGCCGCCGTTGAGCTCCAGGAAGCGCACGGACAGGCCGGGCAGGCCGGGCAGGCTCTTCTGCACGGCGCCGACGAGGAAGCGGCCCACCTTGTCGGCGGTCTGCAGGATCCGCAGCGGCGCCCGGGACTTGCCGCCGCTGTCGCCGACGAGCCGGACCTCCGGGGCGAGCAGTGCCATCAGGCCATCGAGGTCGCCACCGGCCGCCGCGGCGAGGAACCGCTCGGTGAGGTCGCGGCGCTGGGCGGGGTCGACCTCGTAGCGCGGGCGTCGCTCCTCGACGTGCTTGCGGGCACGCCCGGCCAGCCGGCGCACCGCCGGTTCGCCGCGGTCGAGCATGGTGGCGATGTCGGCGTAGGGAAAGCCGAAGGCCTCGCGCAGCACGAACACGGCCCGCTCCAGCGGTGACAGCGACTCCAGCACGACGAGCACGGCGAGGGAGACGGAATCGGCGAGCACGGCACGCTCGGCGGTGTCCGGCACGGAGTCGCCGAAGTCGGTGACGTACGGCTCGGGCAGCCAGGGGCCGACGTACGTCTCGCCGCGGGCCTTGATCTGGCGGAGCCGGTCGATGGCGAGGCGGGTCGTGATCCGCACGAGGTAGCCGCGCGGTTCGCGCACGTCGCCGCGGTCGCTGCCGGACCAGCGCAGCCAGGCCTCCTGGACCACGTCCTCCGCGTCGGCCACGCGACCCAGCATCCGGTAGGCGACGCCCAGCAGGACGGGGCGGTGTGATTCGAAGACGTCGGTCGCGGTCTCGGTGGTCACGGCTCCATCCCAGCCCACCGATGCGGCCCTGTCCAGGCGGAATCGCCCCGTCCCGGACAGAATGGCCGACAGGACGCCGGTGATCGGCGGTACGGCTGCGGAGGTGGCGATGCGGTACGGGGTGCTGGGCACGGGACAGGTCGGGCGCACGCTCGGCGGACGGCTGGTGGAGCTGGGGCACGAGGTGCGGCTCGGCTCGCGCACGCCGGACAACACGGCCGCCGTGCAGTGGGCCGCCGCCGCGGGACCCCGGGCGGGCGCGGGGACGTTCGCGCAGGCGGCGGAGTTCGGGGAGGTCGTGGTCAACGCGGTCGGCGGGCGGGTGGCGCTGGCCGCGCTCGAGGCGGCGGGCGCGGAGAACGTCGACGGCAAGGTCCTCCTGGACGTGTCCAATCCGCTGGCTTTCGAGGAGGGCGAGCTGCGCCTGTCCCCCGTCCAGTCGGACAGCGTGGGCGAGCAGATCCAGCGGGCCTTTCCGCACGCGCGCGTGGTGAAGTCGCTCAACACGGTCAACTGCCGGGTGATGGTGGATCCGGGCAGCGTGCCGGGCGAGCACAACGTCTTCGTCTGCGGGGACGATCCGGATGCCAGGGAGCAGGTCACGGCGCTGCTCGGGGAGTTCGGCTGGCCGGCGGAGCGGGTGCTCGACCTCGGCGGCATCCGGGCGGCCCGCGCCGTGGAGATGTGGCTGCCCCTGTGGGTCGGACTGTTCCAGAAGTTCGGGCACGGCGAGTTCAACCTGGAGGTGCGGCGGTCGCGTTGAACGGGCCGGCGCCGCGAAGGTGGCGCCCCCATGGGGCTACCCGCGGGTAGCAATTGCTGACAAGCTGTCTACGGCGTCCGTCAGCGAGTACAGCCGAGGAGCACCCCATGCCCGCCACCGTCTCCTTCAAAGTCGCCTCCGCGCAGGGCGAGCAGAGCGTGACCCTGTCCTACACACGCCGGGGCAGCGGCGAGCCGCTGCTCCTGCTGCACGGCATCGGCCACCACCGGCAGGTGTGGGACCCGGTGATCCCGGCGCTGGCGGCCGAACGCGACGTGATCGCCGTGGACCTGCCGGGGTGCGGTGAGTCGCCGGCGCTGCCGGACGGCATGGCGCACGACCTGCCCACGATGAGCACGGTCCTGACGGCTCTCTTCGGGGCACTGGAGATCGACCGGCCGCACGTGGCGGGCAACTCGCTGGGCGGTCTGCTGGCGCTGGACCTGGCCCGGGCGCAGCTCGTCCGCTCCGTCACCGCCCTGTCCCCCGCCGGGTTCTGGAACGAGGCCGAGCGCCGCTACGCCTTCACCGTGCTGACGGCGATGCGGCAGATCGCCCGGCGGATGCCGCCGCCGCTGGTGGAGCGGCTGGCCCGCCCGGCCCTCGGCCGTACCCTGCTGACGAGCACCATCTACGCCCGCCCGGGCCGCCGCTCACCCGAGGCCGTGGTGGCCGAGACGCTCGCCCTGGCCCGCGCCCAGGGGTTCTCCGAGACGCTGCGCTCCGGCCGGACGGTGCAGTTCACCGACGACATCGTGGGGACGCCGGTCACCGTCGCGTGGGGCAACCGGGACCGGCTGCTCATCCCCCGTCAGGGCGTGCGCGCCAAGGGAGTCATCCCCGGGGCCCGGCTGGTGCGGCTGCCCGGTTGCGGGCACGTCCCGATGAACGACGATCCGGCGCTGGTGGCCAGGGTGGTGCTCGACGGCAGCCGCTGACCCCGGCAGAACCTCTAAGGTCTCCCCTCATGAGGCCGACGCGGAGCGACCCGGGCAGAGGTGCGGCGTCCGCCGCCTGGGAACTGCTGCTCCCCGCCGCTTCGGCCCCGGCACGCACGCGTGGCCGCTCCCTGCAGGCGGCACTGCGCGACTGCTTGGTCGCCAGGGTGTGGGGCTGCTGCCGGCCCCACTCGATCAGGTCCTCGATCGGCTGGGTGAGGTCCTCGAAGATGCTG
>NZ_JBEOXI010000066.1:0-36674 GCF_040296465.1 Streptomyces sp. NPDC002130 | reverse complement strand
CGAGGCGGCGGTGACGGACGCCCTGGAGGAGTTCGGCCAGACCTTCGACGAGCGGCTGACCGGGATCGACGACCCCGCGGAACTCGTCGCGCCCCTGCTCCGGCGGCCGCGAGTGTGGGTGGGCAGGGACTCGTCGCCGCCCCGGCGGCCGCTGCCCCGGCTCCCGCCCCGGCGCCCACTCCGGCCACCGGCATCGGCATGCCGCTCCCCGCCGCCGCGTCCGCCGTACCGGCGGGTGCGGGCGGCGGGATGCCGATGCCGGCCGCGGCCCAGATGCCGCAGCCCCAGATACCCCAACCCCGGATACCCCAGCCCCAGATACCCCAGCCCCAGATGCCGCAGCCGGTGCCGCAGCCCGCGCCGCAGCCGATGGCCGCTCCGGCCCCGCCGCTGGCGCCCGCGGCCCAGGCCCCGGCGCCGGTCCCCGCCCCCATGCCGACGCCGGCACCGACGCCCATGTCCGCCCCGTTCACCGGCCCCACGCCGCCCGGTGTCCCGGCCCGGGGTGGCCTGACGGCCGCGCAGGTGCGGGGCACGAACGGGCTGACGCCGGCTCCGGCCACGGGGTGGCCCGCCGCGCAGAGCTGGCCCAACGCGGCGGGGATGGGGCAGGCGGGGTAGCACCCCTCTGTCGCGCCGGTCCGAGGCCGTGCCGGGGTGCTCGGACGGCGACGGCACCCGCCTCATGCGCTCAGCGCGCCGCAGCCCTATCCCTCTATGTCGAGCGCGGTTCCGTACAGCCGGTCCACCCTCAGTCTGATGACGACCCGCCGCTCGTCGACCAGTTGCCGGAGGAAGGCGTCCTCGTCCTCCGGTTCGGCGCCCGCAGGGATCATCGCGAGCAGCTCCCGGCCGACCGGGTCGCCGGGAACTGCCGTGACCTCGGAGACCTCGGCCTCGCCCTCGGCGACGGCGAACGACCAGACGTCCGCGCCCTGCACATGCAGTGCCGCACGCGGTTCGCGGCGCAGGTGCTTGACCTTGACGCGGTCGGCCGTCGTCGAGAACCGCACCGTGCGGGAAGCGGCGTCCCAGCTGTACACCATGGTGGTCAGGTGGGGGTGGCCGCTGCGCTTGACGGTGGCGAGCGTGCCGAACTGCTGCGCACCCAGCAGGTCGGAGAGGGCTGCGTCGGACAGGAGGCGGGGCGCCGGTCTCTGAGTCATGCCATCGCCAACTCCGTTGTGATCAGCATTATTTCAAGGTGCCGGGGAAAGCCCGACCTCGGCGCGTACCGTCTTGCCGGGCGCCGGCTTCCGCTCCAGGACCTCCCACCGGTCGGCGAGCGCGGCGACGAGGACCAGCCCCCGGCCGTGTCCCTCGAGCGAGCCCGGTGGTTCGACCTCGTCCTGCCCCGGCAGGCCGGGCGGCCCGGTGTGTGTGTCGGTCACCTCGACCCGGACGCTGCCACCGATGAGCGACAGCCGCAGCTCGAAGTCCCTGCCCGGTACGCGTCCGTGCGTCACGGCATTGGCGGCCAGCTCGGCGACGACAAGGGCGACGGCGTCGGAGGTGTCCGTGCCGTAGCGGATGCCCCAGGTGTGCAGCTGTGCGACGGCCAGGTGCCGGGCCAGACGAGCACCGCGAGGAGTAGCACTCAGGCGCTGCGCGAACACACGGACGGTTGGGGAGTGGCAGGTGCTGTCATACGGCCAATTTCCCGCGCCGGGACCCCTCCGTGCGAGGTCGGAGCCGCGTACGCCGGTGCAGCGTACGCGGTCACTGACTGGACAGTACTGGTGACGTGCCGTAACCATGACACGCGGGAGGTGATCGACTGTGGTCGATGGCGTGGCGGGGCGGGAACGGGCGGCGAGCCGGAGTCCTCGGACAGCCTGCGCACGTTCGGGGCGGTGGTCCAGGGCTTGCGCGAGCACGCGGGGTTGAGCCGGGAGGAGTTCGGCGAGCTGGTGCGGTTCTCCAAACACACGGTGGCTTCCGTGGAGTTGGGGAGGCGGATGCCGGATCCGGTCTTCGTGGAGCGGGCGGAGGAGGTGTTCGGCAGGACGGGGGCGTTACGGAAGGCAGCGGGGTGCCTGGAGAGGCAGCCGGGGTTGGCGGCTTGGTTTCGGCGGTGGGCCGGGCTGGAGCAGACGGCGATCACGCTGTATACGTACGAGTGCCGACTGATCCCGGGTCTGTTGCAGACCGAGGCCTACGCCCGAACGCTCTTCAGGCACCAGCTCCCTCCCCTGGACGACGATCAGATCGAGGCGCAGTGGGTTGCCAGGGCGGAGCGGCAACGCCTGCTGAGGGGACGACCCAACACGGCGTTCAGCTTCCTGCTGGAGGAGCACCTGCTCCGGCGACACATGGGCGGGAATGAGGTCACGAGGGAGCTCATCGATCATGTACTGGACATCGCCACGCTGCGAAACGTCGAGATCCAGATCATGCCGATCGTGCAGGTGACGCATGCCGGACTGGACGGCCCCATGCAGCTGTTGGAAACGCCCGAGAACAGGTGGTTCGCCTACTGCGAAGGGCAGCGCGGCGGCCTCTTCATTTCCGACCCGAAAGAGCTCAGCGTTCTTCAGAGGCGTTATGCCAGGATGCGGTCACAGGCTCTCTGCCTTGCAGACTCCGTAAGCCTGTTGAAGCAGATGCGAGGAGAGCTATGAGCACGGCGGACCTGATCTGGCGCAAGTCCAGCCACAGCAGCGGCGGCGACGGCGACTGCGTCGAAATAGCCACCTGCCCCGAAGCCGTCCACATCCGAGACTCGAAGAACAAGCAGGGCCCCCAGCTCACCCTCTCCCCCACCACTTGGGCGGCCTTCCTCACCCACGCCGCCAAGTAGCAACGGTCGGGGCCGCCCGGAAAGGCGGGTGCCAAGGGCGGCGGGCCCTGCAGCTCCCTGTGCGGCCGCTCGGCGACGGGGCAGCGCGGCCGCGCCTCGCAAGCACGCCGGGCGGGCTCAGCGGCGAACGGTGGGGAGGGGGAAGGGCGGAGTGTGCGGAGCGTTTGGGTCACGCCACCCGACCCTCACCAGCCAACCCGCTGCCGCTTTTGGCCCATCCGCTCTTAACACCAGAGAAGCCGCCCCATCCTTCTAGGGATGACGGCCCTGGTGCGGT
This sequence comes from Streptomyces sp. NPDC002130, assembly GCF_040296465.1. Taxonomy (NCBI): domain Bacteria; kingdom Bacillati; phylum Actinomycetota; class Actinomycetes; order Kitasatosporales; family Streptomycetaceae; genus Streptomyces; species Streptomyces sp. NPDC002130. The sequence continues at coordinate 33,597 of NZ_JBEOXI010000066.1, read as the reverse complement.
CGGCGGCTGTCAGTCGCTGAGCCCACCCGGCGTGCCCATCCCATGCGGATGCGCCGCTGCTGACGGCACGCAGGCCGCTGGACTCGCTCGGCGGGCCGCCACTCCGCCGGTGCGTTCCTCGACGCCGGGCGACCGCGCCACCCACCAGAGGGCCTGATGTCCCTGGCCACCCGTTCTCCCTGGCCGCTCGCTCGCTTCTCTCCCGTGCTGGAAGGGACTGGGTCAAGGGTGGCCCGAAGGGCCATCGCCGAAGGCGACGCGCAGCGCCCTTGATGCAGGCCGTGGAAGCACGGCACTGCAAAGAAGCGGGCGGCCCCAGCAGGACCCGCAAATTACCTGTCTGGTCAGATACTTGACGTCGCAGCACTTTGCCGAACTCACAGCTCACGAACAGAATTCGCCTCTACTCTGCCGTGTCCATGACAGACACTTCGAAGAAACACCCCGACACGCCCATCGGACGCCGTACCGTCCTGCTGGCCACCGGCGCCACCGCCGCCACGCTGGCCGTCGGGACTGCCGTCACCTCGGCCGACCACGGCACCCGGGAGACCGGCGCCACCGCCCCCGTCGCCGCCGCAGCCGTCTGCACCCTGACGAAGGAGCTGACCGAAGGCCCCTACCACCTCGACGGCCAGTACGTCCGCTCCGACATCCGGGAGGACAAGACCGGCATCCCCCTGAAGCTGACGCTGACGGTCGTCGACGACGACACCTGCGCCCCGCTCAAGAACGCCCTGGTGGAGCTCTGGCACGCCGACGCGCTCGGCGAGTACTCCGGCTTCGTGGGCGACAACGGCCACGACGAACCGGACAACGGCACGTTCCTGCGCGGCGGCGTCCTCACCGACGCGCGCGGAGTCGCGGCGATCACCACCGTCTACCCCGGCTGGTACCGGGGCCGCTGCGTGCACATCCACATCAAGGTCCACACCAACGTGACCCTGACCCCCGACGGCTCCTTCACCGGCGGCCGGGAACTCCACACCGGCCAGCTCTTCTTCGCCGAGACGATCACGACCAGAGTCGCGGCACTCTCCACGTACAAGGTCAACACGGTCCCGCGCACCACCCTGGCCCAGGACTCGATCTACGACGACGGAGGCGCGGCCTCGGGCCTGCTCACCCTCACCCCGCTCGGCAGCACGACGTCCGCCGGCTACGCGGGCACGCTGACCCTGGGCGTGGAACAGGGCTGACGCCGGTCACACCCGGCGCGTAACGCGGGGGCCCCTCGTACACCGAGCGGCCCCCGTCCCGCCACCCCCGGCCCGCTCCACGCCTCACCGGCGTCCGCCGAACTCCCAGTCGTGCACCTCGACGTCGGCGTACCTCTCCCGGGTCAGCACGGCACGCGCCGCCTCCGCGTCCGGCGCCCGCACCAGCGCCGCCGTGCCCAGCCACACGGCACCGTCGTCGGACAGCAGCGGCCCGTACGCGATCAGTTCGTCGCGGCCGGGCGGTACGTCGAGGTCGGCGGCCGGACCGTCGCCAAGGCCGAGTACGAGGAAGCGGTGGCCGCCCGTACGGCCGCCGGGGTAGTCCCACATGGTGCGGCCCAGCAGGTTGCGCCACCGCCGCAGCAGCACGTCCCGGTACGCCCCGGCCTGGTAGTTGGGCTCGTCGAAGGCGAACGCGCGGGCGGCTGCGGGGTCCGGCAGGTCGACGATGTGAACGCTGCCGCTCGGCGTCTCCCCGTCGGCGGCGAAGGTCGGTCCGCGGGCGATCAACTCCGCCTCGTACCGGTCCATGTAGGCCCAGTGCGCCTCCCCCAGCTCCTCGCGCAGCGGCAGGGAGCCGGGCCGGTCGCGGTGATAGCAGAAGAACTCCATGCCGCAGACTACTGTTGACCGTCCACCGACACCGACGTCACACCCGGGGGACACCGACCGTGCGCAGCGCCGCCGTAACGCCCGAGGGCGATCGAATCCGCTGGGTCGAACTGCCGGGGCAGGAGCCCGCGCGCGTCTACGTGCACGGGCTGGGCGCCACCTCGCCCGCCTACTTCACGGAAGTCGCGGTCGATCCGCGCCTGGCCGGACGCCGTTCGCTGCTGATCGACCTGCTGGGCCACGGCATCAGCGACCGCCCGGCGCACTTCGACTACACCCTGGAGTCCCATGCCGACGCGCTCGCCGGCGCACTGACGGCCGCGGGCGTCGGCGCAGCCGAGCTGGTCGCCCACAGCATGGGCGGATCCGTGGCGATCGTCCTGGCGGCCCGCCATCCCCGGCTGGTCTCCCGCCTGGTGCTCGTCGACGCCAACCTCGACCCCATCCCGCGCGCCCCCGGCTCCTCGGGCAGCAGCGGTATCGCCGCCTACTCCGAGGAGGAGTTCGTGACGGGCGGCTGGGAGGAGGTCCGCGACCGGGTCGGTCCCCACTGGTGGTCCACGATGCGCCTGGCCGGCCGCGAGGCCCTGCACCGCAGTGCGTTCCACCTCACCCGCGGCACGACCCCCACGATGCGGGAGCTGTTGCTGGAGCTGAAGATCCCCCGCGCATTCCTGCTTCCCGAGTCCGACGGCCCGCTTCCCGGGACCGACGCCCTCATCGAGGCCGGAGTGTCCGTCGTCGCGATCCCCGGCTGCGGCCACAACATCATGCTGGACAACCGGGAGGCCTTCGTGGAGGCCACAGCGGCAGCGCTCGCGCCCGAGGACTGACCGGCTTTCACCGAAGGACGAGGATCCCCGCCTTGCGGTACGTACGGCTCGTCAAAGGCGCCATCAGCGTCACCGCCGCCACCGCCGTCTGTCACGCCCTGATGACCGCCGGCTACGCCTGGTCCCGCGGCAAAGCGGCGACGGGCGAGGCGACGATATTCGCCGGCGCTTTCGAGTGGCTGGTGACCACGGCCTCCGTGTGGGCTCTCATGCCCCTCCTGCTGGGTGCGGGGATGCGCGCCATGCGGGAGAACGGCAACACCACGCTGATGGTCGGCGGCGGGCTGCTCTGGGCGCTGCTCTCCCTGTCCTTCATGGACGAGATCGACCGCCCGGGCGGGTTCATGCCGCTGCACGCCCTCGCCGCCTACGTACTGGCCGGGGCGGGACTGGCCGGGGCCGGTACGGGACGCCGCTGAGGGGCGGCCCGCCGGTCGGCGGGCCGCCCGTCAGCACGTCACGACTTCTTCGGGCACTCCTTCCACGCCAGGTGGTACACCGTGCTGATGTCCCCGTCCGTGGAGTCCATCGTCATGAAGCTGACCTTGTCGGCCGACTGGGTGCCGGCGTTGACGCGGATCTCGGTGTTGATGTTGAAGTTGCGCTGGACTCCGCAGGGCGCGTAGACCAGCTGGGCCCAGTCGGTCTCGTCGGTGGCCTGCCAGTTGTCGTTGAGGGGGCCGCTGAAGGGGTGGTTCTTGGACACCGTGCTGGGCGAGCCCTGGAAGTAGTACGAGGCCCGCTGGGTGGCGCTCGCACCCCGCTGGAGGGAGGCGAATCCCCGGTAGTCCGCGCTCGCGATGGCGTAGGTGAAGCCGCCGGGGACGTGGACCTTCAGGTTGAGCTGGCAGTTCCTGCGGAACGCGGTCGGGTCGGAGTTCCCGCCGGCCTGGGCGAGGTAGTCGCTGTAGGTCACCGTGAAGGCGGTGTTGTCCTCGGAGACGGCGACCGCCGCCGTGCCCTGCGGGCAGCCGGAGCCGTTCACCGTGGCGACCTGGATGATGATCTTGTCCGGGGGCGGGTCGTCGAACCCGGAGGACGGGGTTTGTGCGGGAAGTGCGCTGGTGAGGAGCGCGGCTACCGCACCGCTCAGGAGCAGGCCACCGGCCATGGTTCTCCCATCCGTTCGTGGGGGGTGGATCGTGACAGTGATTGAACATGCACATGTCAAAGAGACAGGCACATGCACCCCCGGCCTGTGACCATTCCATGAAGGGGATGTGAAGAGCGGGAGCGGTCGCATCGTACGCAGGGCGGCAGGGGCGGGCCAGGTAGCTCTCCGGCCATTCACAATGGCGGGAATTCACCCGGGATGCCGGTGGGCGCATAGGGTGCGTTGCACCAGTGCGTCAGCCCGAGGACATCCCGAGGACGGAATGAGGATCACGCACAGCGCCGCGTCCGGCCGCCGCCCCTCAGGGGTTCTCCCAGGCCGCCGGTTCCGCCGCCAGCCGCTCCACCGGCTCGGGCAGCGCCCCGGCCGCGAGGTCGGCGACCGTCACACCCTCCAGAATCCTGCGCACGTTGGCCCGCAGAGCGATCCACAGCGGCAGCAGCGGCTCGGCGGTGCCGGAGTAGGCGAGGCCGGTCGGCCGTTCGCCGCGCACCGAGACGATCGGCCCGTCCACGGCGCGGATCACATCCGCGACCGTGATCTCCGCGGCCTCCCGGGCCAGCCGGTAGCCGCCGCCCCCGCCGCGCCGGCTGTCGACGACACCGCCCCGGCGCAGATCGCCGAGGATCCCCTCCAGGAACTTGTGGGGGATGTCCTGCGCGGTGGCGACGGCCTCCGCCTTGACCGACCCCTCCCCCTGCCGGGCGGCCAGCTCCACGACCGCTCGTACCGCGTAGTCCGCACGTGCCGAGATCCTCATAGGACCATTGTCGCCGTCACCCTGTAGACATTGAGCACACGCACCCCGCACCACATCGAGCACACCCACCCCGTACGACAAGCACACGCACCTCGCACCACGTATCGCAAGGCACAACAGGAGGCGCTCCCTTGGAGCTCAGCAGGCGTACCTTCCACGCTCTGGCCGGCACGGCGGCGCTCGGCTTCGCGCTGACCGGCAGCGGGTCGCCGACCTCCGCCAACCCGGCACGCACCGCGCCCACCGGCCCGCCGCCCCCGGTGCCGAGCGCGGACGGCCGGCCGCACGACATCGGCTTCGACCACTACTCGCTGATCGTCGACGGCCGTCGCCTGGTGCTGTGGTCGGGCGAGCTGCACCCCTTCCGGCTGCCGAGCCCCTCGCTGTGGCGGGACGTGCTGGAGAAGATGCGTGCGCACGGCTACAACGCCGTCAGCGTGTACGTCGCCTGGAATCACCACTCCTCCGCACCCGGCCGCTACGACTTCACCGGCGTGCGCGACCTGGACCTGTTCCTGCGGACGGCCGCCGAGACGGGGATGTACGTCATCCTGCGCCCCGGGCCCTACATCAACGCGGAGGTCGACGCCGGCGGCTTCCCCGGCTGGCTGACCGCCACCGAGGGCCGGGCCCGGACCTCCGACCCGACCTATCTGCGCTATGTCGACGAGTGGCTGACCGCGGTCAACGCGATCGTGGCCAAGCGCCTGTTCACCCGGGGCACGGGCACGGTGCTGCTCTACCAGATCGAGAACGAGTACGACGCGCACATCGACGAGCCGTCCGGGCGCGCCTACATGTCCTACCTGTACGAGAAGGTCCGCGCCGACGGCATCGACGTGCCGCTGTTCCACAACGACAAGGGGCGCAACGGCGCCTGGACACCGGGGTCGTTCGGCACCGGCGGGGAGAAGGGGCGCTGGCTGTACGGGTTCGACGGATACCCGGAGCCGGACCAGGTGCCGCCGGACTGGGGGGCGTTCGGGGCCGGCGGCAAGAAGGGCGGGGCGACGGCCAGTCCGCACACGCCCGGATTCGTGCCCGAGTTCGGCGGCGGCTGGTTCGACCCATGGGGCGGGTCCACGTTCGACGGCAAGGGGTACGCCGAGGCGCGCCGGACCCGGGACGCGGCGTACGAGCGGCGTTTCTACCTCACCAACCTCGCCAACGGCATCACGCTGCACAACGTCTACATGACGTTCGGCGGCACCTCCTGGGGCTGGCTGCCCGCGCCGGCGGTCTACACCTCGTACGACTACGGCGCCGCGTTCGACGAGGCCCGCAACGCCACCCCGAAGCTCGCCCCGATGCACCAGATCGGGCAGTTGCTGCGGTCCGTGCCCGACCTCGCCAAGCTGCGCCGGGCGAAGCCGGTGCGGGCGTCCGACGAGCGGATGAAGGTCTACCACCTGATCAACCCCGACACCGGGGCCCACGTCTACGTCCTGCGCAACGACACCGGCGAGGCCCTCAACGCGACGCTGCCGGACGCCGGGATCGACGTGCCGGTCACCGTGCCGGCCCGGGACGCCAAGCTGATCGCCGCCGGTCTGAAGCTCGGGAAGCGGACGCTGGTGCACTCCACCGTGCAGCCCATGGTGAGCCTGACCGCCGGACGGCAGGACATCGCCGTGTTCGCGGGCCGCCGGGGCGAGATGGCCCAGGTCGTCCTGGAGTGCGCGGACGAGCCGACGCCCATGCGGCTGGACCCGGAGCCCGCCTGGGCCTACAACCTGGGCAAGCTGAACATCACGGCCCCGCTCGGCTCCGGAGGGCTGAGCCGGGTGCGGGTCGAGGGCGACGGTGTGGACACCCCGATGCTGGTGCTGTTCGCCGACGACGCCACCGCCCTGCGGCTGTGGCCCTACGAGACCCCGTCCGGCCCGCTCCTCGTCTACGGCCCCGCCCTGCTGCGGTCGGCCGAGCTGCGCGGCTCGACGGTCCACCTCACCGGCGACACCACCGTGCAGACCGGCCTGGAGGTGTGGGGGCCGCGCGGGATCACCCACGTCACCTGGAACGGGCGCCCGGTCGCCACCCGGATCAGCGCCTCCGGCAGCCTGCTGGCGCTGCGGCCACTGCCCGGGGTTGCCCGGCCCGCCCTGCCCGCCCTGGAGGGCTGGCGGCGGCGGGCCGGGAACCCGGAGTCCGAGCCGGACTTCGACGACTCCGACTGGACGACGGCCGACAAGGAGACGACCTTCAGCAGCACGCCCGTGCCCGACGGGCAGCCCGTCCTGTTCGCCGACGACTACGGCTTCCACTACGGCGACGTCTGGTACCGCGGCGAGTGGAGCGGCGACGACGACATCGCGTCCGTGTCCCTCGCCTACAGCACGGGCACGCAGGGCCTGCTGATGGCCTGGCTGGACGGCGAGCCGCTGGGCACGCACCGGATGCCGGTGCCGGACCGGGACCGGGCACGGCAGGGGACGTGGACCGCGAAGGCCCGCTTCGAGCTGCCGGAGAAGCTGCGGGAGAAGTTCCGTACGGAGAGCCGGGAAGAAGACCAGGAGACCCCGGAGGAGAGCCGGGAGCAGCGGCACGTGCTGTCCGTGCTCGTGCGGCGGATGCAGCACGACATGGACGGCGAGGCGCTCGACACGCACAAGGCGGCGCGCGGTCTCACCGCCGTCACCTTCGAGGGCGACTCCCCCGAGGTGAAGTGGCGTATCCAGGGCGCCGCCACGCCGGACCCCGTGCGCGGTCCGATGAACAACGGCGGGCTGCACGGGGAGCGCGAGGGCTGGCATCTGCCCGAGTACGACGACGGGGACTGGAAGGACGCCGAGCTTCCCCGGTCGGAGCGGCGGCAGGGCGTCACCTGGTACCGGACGGACTTCCGGCTGGACGTCGACCCGGGCGTGGACGCCTCGGTCGGGCTCGTCCTCGACGACGACCCGGGCCGCGCCTACCGTGTCCAGATCTTCCTCAACGGCTGGAACATGGGCCAGTACATCAACGACGTAGGCCCGCAGCACACCTTCGTGCTGCCGAACGGGATCCTGCGCACACGTGGTGCCAACACACTGGCGTTGGCGGTGTTGTCCGACGGGACCACACCGTCCGGGCCCGGGGACGTACGGCTGACGCTGCTGGGCGCGGCGGCCGGAGGGGTGCCCGTCGAACCGGTGTGACCTGATCGAGCCGTCCTCGCGCATTGCCTTCTGCGGCACGCTGGTCCACCGTGTTGACCCTTCAGCGCTGCCGACAGGGAGGGGCACCTCGTGCGAAGAAGGCGCTTCATCAGCGGGTTAGCCGGTGCCGGGGCCAGTCTCGGACTCGCCTCGGCGGGCGTCGGGCCGGCGGGCGCCGCGTCCGGCCGGAGGGGCGACACGCCCCGCGAGTGGGAGGCGGTCACCGCCCCGGAGGCCACCCCGGCGGCCCAGTTGCTGGACGTGGCGGCCGCAGGTCCGGACCTCGCCTGGGCGGTGGGTGAGGAGGGGCGCTACGGCAGCGTGAGGGGGACGGCGCTGGCGCTCGTATGGGACGGCACGGCGTGGAGGCGCACCGTCCCCGGCTTCCCCGGCTACCTCGGCTCGGTCGCCGCCACGACGGAAGGTTCCGCCTGGGCCGTCGGCACCGACACCTCCGGCACCGCCCGGCTCCTGGCCTGGAACGGACCGGCCTGGCGGGAGGTCGACTTCCCCGGGCGCGGGGCGGCCGGTACCTCCCTCGCCGGGGTCGCGACCGGCCCCCGGGGTCACGTGTGGGTCTCCGGGCGGAACAGCGCCGGCTCGGTGCTGCTGCACGGCCACAAGGGTGTCTGGACCTGGCTGGAGGCGCCCCCGGCCACCACCACCGTCGCCCCCTCGGGCGTGCAGCGCGCGCCCTGCGGGGACATCTGGGTCTACGGCGGCGAGCTGGTCGCCCGCTGGGACGGTGACTCCTGGACCGTGTTGCCGGCGCCGGGCGGCATCCGTGCAGGCTTCACCGGGCTGCTTCCGGTCACCCGCGACGACATCTGGATGACGGGCTACGACTACGGCGTCGGCGGCCCGCCCGGCAAGCCTCCCGGTGTACGGCTGCTGCACGGGGACGGCACCGGTTGGGAGTACGTCACCGCACCCTTCGGCGTCGGAGTCCTCACCGGCATCGTGGGCGACGCGCAGGGCCGTCCCGACCGCATCGCGGGCTGGGACTTCTGGGACCAGACCCGGGCGCACTACCTGCGCTGGGACGGCACGGCCTGGGTGAGCGAGCGGGGGCCGCTTGCCACGACCCCCGTGGTCGTCAACTCCCTTGCCTCCGTGCCGAGTTCGGGCGGCTACTGGGCGGTCGGCTCGACGGCGACGATGCCGTCCACGACCGCCCAGCCGCGCATCGAACGCTGACCGGGACCATCACGCCAGCCGGATCACGTTCCAGGACAGCGGCTCCAGGACGGCGCTGAGCGTGCCGTCCCGGAGGGCCGTGCCGTCGACCGGGTGGGGGGCGACCCGCTCGGGTTCGTCGAGGGTGTTGCGGGCGTCGGGGTCGGCGTCCGCGAGGGCGCTGTGCTCGACGACCCGCGTCAGGTCGAGGGCGGACAGGGCGACTTCGAGGGGCAGGGCGTCGGTGCGGCTGCGGTTGACGGCGAAGACGGTGACGGTGCCGTCCTCGGCGCGCACGGCGGTGGCGTGCAGGAGGTCGGTCTCGCCGTACTTCTTCGTCTCGTACGTCGGGGAGTCCACGCGGACGTCCAGGACCTGGCCGCGGCCGTACCGCGCGGCTTGGGCGAAGGGGAAGAACGTGGTCTGCCGCCAGGCCGGGCCGCCGGGCTCGGTCATGATCGGCGCGATGACGTTGACGAGCTGGGCGAGGCAGGCGACCGTGACGCGGTCGGCGTGCCGGAGCAGGGCGATGAGGAGCGAGCCGAAGACGACGGCGTCCATGACGCTGTAGTTGTTCTCCAGGAGTCGGGGGGCCTCGGCCCAGCTCCGCGCGCCGGAGTTCTCGATCTCGTGCCACTCCGAGATGTACCAGACGTTCCACTCGTCGAAGGAGAGGTTGATCCGCTTCTTCGACTTCAGCCGGGCGCCCACGTGGTCGGCGGTCGCGACGACGTTGTCGATGAAGGACTCCATGTCCACGGCGGACGCGAGGAAGGAGTCGACGTCGCCGTCCTCGGGCCAGTAGTAGGCGTGCAGCGAGATGTAGTCGACGAGGTCGTACGTCTCCTTCAGGACCGTCGCCTCCCACTCGGCGAAGGTCGGCATGGACTGGCTGGAGGAGCCGCACGCGACGAGTTCGACGCCGGGGTCCATCTGGCGCATGGCCCGGGCGGTCTCTGCGGCGAGGCGGCCGTACTCCTCGGCCGTCTTGTGGCCGGTCTGCCAGGGGCCGTCCATCTCGTTGCCGAGGCACCACAGCCGGATGCCGAAGGGGTCCTTGTCGCCGTGGGAGACGCGCAGGTCGGACAGGGCGGTGCCCGCGGCGTGGTTGGCGTACTCCTGGAGTTCGAGGGCCTCGGCGACGCCGCGCGTGCCGAGGTTGACGGCCATCATCGGCTCGGCCTGGGGGCCGATCTTGCGCAGGAAGTCGATGTACTCGGAGAGACCGAAGCGGTTGGACTCCGTCGAGTGCCAGGCGAGGTCGAGGCGGCGGGGGCGGTCCTCGGCGGGGCCGACGGAGTCCTCCCACTTGTAGCCGGAGACGAAGTTGCCGCCGGGGTAGCGGACGGCTGTGACGCCGAGTTCGCGGACGAGTTCCAGGACGTCCTGGCGCAGGCCCTTGTCGTCGGCGGTGGGGTGGTCCGGTTCGAAGACGCCGGTGTAGACGCAGCGGCCGAGGTGTTCCACGAAGCTGCCGAAGAGGCGAGGGCTGACCTCGCCGACCGTGAAAGCGGGGTCCAAGGTGAAGCGGGCGGTGTGCATGGTCGCCTTTCGGGGTGGGTGGTGCGGGTTCGGTCGCGACGGCGGCGGCGTGGGGGGCTGGTCGCGCAGTTCTCCGCGTCCTTGGGGTTCGGTATTTCGGATCGCGCTCGTTACCTCGAACGGGACCGTAAATTCGAAGCGCCGACGCGTCAATGGTCCGGCTCGGCCGTGGCGGGACATTCCAGGCAGGAACGGCCGTTCTCCGGTGAACATCGGCCGTCGGATCGCATGACGCGCACACTTTCGGGCGCGTAGTCTCGGACGCGCCGGCAGGCCTCGGCCGGCGCCGAGAAGGGGGAGCGATGGACATCGCGGGCGCGCGGGTCAGGGCCGCCCGAGTCACCGCCGCGCTCAGGCGCTCACGCAGTGGCTCAGCCATGCGCGGCCTGGCCGCCGAGCTCGCCACCGCGGTCCGGAAGAGACCCCAGCGCCCCACCGACGTACGGTCGCTGTGCCGGGCGCTGTGCGAGGAGATGAGTGCGCGGCGCGGCGGACGCCCCGTGGAGCTGCGGTTCGAGCGGTTTCCGGACGAGATAGAAGTGACCGGCCTGTGGGTGGAGTTCCAGGACTTCGACCTCGTCATCGTCGAGGAACGGGCCGAGGCCGTGCAGCAGCTGGTCATCCTCGGGCACGAGCTGTGGCATCTGCACGCGGGGCACGGGCATCACCACGGGGCGGGCGCGGCGGCGGCCCACGCGTTCGCCGACCGGCCGGGATGGGAGGACGCCGCGCTGGCGGTGGCCGCCCGCAACGGCTCCCGGGAGCGGGACGAGGCCGAGGCCGATGCCTTCGGGCACCGGCTGGCGGCGGGGTGCCGGGCGCTGCTGTCCGGTGGAGGCGGGGCCGACGTACCCCTCGAACCCGTGCAGCGTTCGCTGTACTACCGGGGGCCGCGAGGAGGTGCGGCACCGTGACGACGGTGGCGCTGACCCCGGCCGAGTTCGTCAACCAGTTCTATCCGAACTTCTGGTGGATCCCCGCCGGGGTCCTGGCCGCGGCCCTGGCCATCAAGCTGCCGAGCATCATCCGGCTCTGGAAGGATCCGATGCTGCGCGCGGTCGGCGGGCTGCTGCTGCTCGCCTGCGCGGTGTTCGTCTTCGTGGCGCCGTCGACGATCGCCCGGGTCAACCGGCTCACCGGGGTGGCGAACTTCTCCGGGCCCTGGGTCTACTCGCTGCTCACCGCGTTCTGCGCCTTCTGCCTGCTGCTGATCATCTCCTGGCGCAACGGCCTGTCCGACCGCTCGGACCGCACCCGGCGCGCGATGCGCGGGGTCGTGGCGGTCTATTCGGGTGTCATCGTCGCGATGTGGGTGCTGTTCGCTCTCGCCGACGTGCCGGTGGAGCGGCTGCGGGATCTGGACACGTACTACGCGAACACCCCGTACATGCGCGAGGTGATCGTGCTGTACCTGCTCGCGCACACCGTGGCCGCGCTGGTCACCAACGGGCTGATCTGGAACTGGGTCCGCACGGACGGGCTCGACTCGCTGCTGCGCTGGGGGCTGAAGTTCCTCGGCGTGGGCTACGCGGCGCAGTTGCTCTTCGACGCCGCCAAGATCAGCGCCGTGGTGGCCCGTTGGTCCGGGCGGGACGTGGACTGGCTGAGCACGGCCGTCGCCCCGCCGCTGGCCTGCCTGTCCGCCGTGCTCATCGCGGTCGGCTTCATCCTCCCGCACGCCGGGCAGTACCTGCACGGCCGCTGGCACGTCCGGCTCGCCCACCACGAACTGCGGCCGCTGTACCTGCTGATGAGGACGGTCAACGGCGAAGGGGTCCCGTTCCTGCTGCGCGCGACGCCGGAGCTGCGGCTGGTCCGCCGGGAGACGTTCATCCGCGACGTGCTGCTGCCGCTCGCCCGGCACATCGACGAGGACCGGCGCCAACGGTTCCACGACGCCGCCCTCGCCCTCGGCCACCCGCCCGACCGGGCGAAGGCACTCGCCGCCACCGCGGCGATCCTGGACGCGGCCGACGCCAGGGACCGGACGCGGGAGGACGACGGCACCGGTGCCCGGGACACCACGGACCTGCTGCGCGAGATCGGCGCCGTGTCCCGGGCCCTGCGCCGCACGGAGGACCTCCGGGCGATCCGCGCCCTGGCGCGTGACCACACGGACGGCAAGTCGCTCACCGGCTGACCACGGCCCGGCTCCCGGCCTTCTCGGGTGTCGCGGCCGGTGCCCTGCCGGGCCGCCTGCCCGGACGAGACCCCGCACGAAAGGCTGCGGGCACGGAACGTGAAGGTACGGTGAGAGCCGTCCGGAACGAGGCCCGCATGGCTCGAAACCGCCGCCGACGCACGGGCGTTGTGCCCCGCGCGGCTGTGGCCGGACGTCGGGGAATGCCCACAGGGCAAAGGAGCCTTCATGGCTGAGTGCGAGGAGTCGCATGTCGCGTAGAGCTGTCGTCATCGGTGCGGGTCTGGCCGGCATGCTGGCCGCGGCGGCCCTGTCCGCCGTCGCGGACGAGGTGGTCGTGCTCGACCGCGACGATCTGCCCGAGGGGCCGGAGCACCGCAAGGGTCTGCCGCAGGGACGTCACGCGCATCTCCTCATGGCCGGCGGTCTGGCCCCCATGGAGGACCTGGTGCCGGGCGTGAGCATGCGCAAGCACCTGCTCGCCGCCGGTGCGCACGAGATTCCGCTCGGCTCGGGCATGGTCGCCCTCACGCCCGAGGGCTGGTTCCGGCGCTGGCGTCACCCAGGCCCGAGCATGCTGACCTGCACCCGGGCCCTGCTCGACTGGGCGGTGCGGGGCGCCGTGCTGGACAGCACCGGGGTGGTGATCCGCAAGGCGCGGGTGCTGGAGCTGACCGGGTCGAGGCAGTGTGTGACCGGGGTTCGCCTCTCGACCCCTGACGGGGAGGAGGAACTCGCCGCCGACTTCGTGGTGGACGCGAGCGGACGTGGCTCGCGGATCGTGACCTGGCTGGCGGGGCTGGGCGTCGACGGCGTGCGCGAGAAGACGGTGGACGCCGGCCTGGTGAACGCCACCCGTCTCTACCGCACTCCCGAGGGAGCCGGGCGGTTCCCGCTGACCATGGTGCAGTCCGATCCGTATCAGGGGCGGCCCGGCCGCAGCGGCATGGTGCTGCCGATCGAGGGCGACCGCTGGATGGTCAGCCTCGCCGGCACACGGGGCGGTGGCGAACCGCCGTCCGACCCGGACGCGTTCGTCCGGTACACCCTGGACCTGCCCGACCCCATCGTGGGCCGGCTGATCTCCGGCGCGGAACCGCTCACCGACGTCCATGTCAGCCGCAGCACCAGCAATCACCGCCGGTACCTGGAGAAGGTCCGCTCCTGGCCCGAACGCCTCGTCGTCCTCGGTGACGCGCTGGCCACGTTCAACCCCGCCTACGGCCAGGGCATGTCGGTGGCCGCGCTGGGCGCCCGGGAGCTGGACCGGGAGCTGCGGCGGTCCGGCCTCGGCGAGCCCGGGCTCGCCCGGCGGGTGCAGCGGCGGGCGGCCAGGCCGGTGGAGGCCGCGTGGACGATGGCGGTGAGCCAGGACGTCTGGTACCCGGGGACGCGTGGGGGCTCGCCCGGCATCGCCGACCGTCTCGTCACCGCCTACATGCGCCGCATGATCCGCACGGCGACCGGTTCGTACACGGCGGCGTCGGCGCTCTGGGACGTGATGAGCATGACGACGGGGCCGACGCGGCTGCTACGGCCATCGACGGTACTGGCGACCTTGAGCGGGCCGCCGTTGCCGGCGGCGGTGGGGGCGCCGCTGACGGAGGACGAGCGGGCGGTCCTGCGGCGGCTGGACCGGACGGGACGCTGAGGGCGGTGGCGGGAACACCGCCGTAGGAGCGGGCGGCGAGGACGACGGGCCCTCGACGGCGGTCCGGTCCGGTAGGGCGCGCCCCGTCGGCGTCCTCGCGTGCGGGCGTCCCGGGGGCCTGTCGCCCCCCCCCGGTCCCGCCCGCCCGCTGCTCGCCCCCGCCCCTCGTCAGCCGGCGAACGCGGGCTCTGCCAGTCCCTTGCCCGCCCCCGGCACCACGAACAGGGATCCCGCCAGCGCGGGCGGCTCGGTCAGCCCCACCCGGGCCGTCGTCACGTACAGGTCGGTCAGCCCCGCCCCGCCGAACGCGCAGGCCGTCACCAGCGGCACCGGCAGCTCGATCACCCGGTCCAGCTCACCGTCGGGCGTGTACCGCCGCACCGCCGACCCCTGCCACAGGGCGACCCACACGCACCCCTCGGCGTCCACGGTCAGCCCGTCCGGGAAGCCCGCGCTCTCCTCGATCTCGGCGAGGGTCCGCCGCCCGGAGATCCGGCCGTCCGCGTAGTCGAAGACGTCGAGGCGCCGGGTCGGGGAGTCGACGTAGTACATGAGCCGCCCGTCGGGACTCCACCCCGTGCCGTTGCTGACGGCCACGTCGTCGAGCACGACCTCGGCCGTGCCGTCGCCGGTCACGCGGGACAGCGTGCCGCCTCCCGGTGCCTCGTCGTAGCGCATCGTGCCCGCCCACAGCGCGCCGTCGGGCGCGACGGCGGCGTCGTTGGCGCGGCGGCCGGGGACCGGCTCGTGGTGGAGCCAGCGGAAGGTGCCGTCGGGGTCGAGGAGGCCGACCCCGTCGCGCAGGTTCAGCACCAGTCCGCCGCCCGCGCGCGGCTTGACGGCGCCGATGTGCTGTTCCGTGCGGCGCAGGGTGCGGCGCCCGGTGGCGGGGTCGTAGGTGTGCAGGCGGGAGCCCAGGATGTCGATCCACAGCAACCGGCCGGTCGCCGCGTCCCAGGTGGGTCCCTCGCCGAGTTCGGCCTCGGCGCGCACCGCGACCTCGTACGGCGTCGTCATGCCACGCTCCGGTGGCCGAGGTGCTCGGACAGCTCGGCGGCGCCCTTGACGGCGAGCTGCTCCAGCTCGGCCCGGCGCTCCTCGCTCCAGCGGATCATGGGCACGGAGATCGACAGGGCGGCGACTACCTGCCCGGTGCGGTCGCGGACCGGCGCTGCCACGCAGGACACGTCCGGGTTGGACTCGCGGTTCTCCACGGCGAGGCCCCGCTCACGGATCTCGGCCAGGGCCTCGCGCAGCGCGCCCGGGTCGGTGATGCTGTTGGGGGTCATCGCGACCAGCTCGGCGCTGTCCGGGATGCGCGCGGTGAGCTCCGGCTCCGGAAGGGAGGCCAACAGCATCTTGCCGACGGAGGTGCAGTGGGCGGGCAGCCTGCGGCCGGCCGCCGACACCATCCGCACGGCGTGCGTGGAGTCGACCTTGGCGATGTAGATGACGTCCGTGTCCTCCAGGATCGCCACGTGCACGGTCTCGTCGCAGGTCTCGGCGACGGACCGGGCGACCTGCTGGCCCTCGGCCGCGAGGTCGAGCTGCTCGGAGTACCGTGCACCGAGTTGGTACGGGCGTACGCCGAGCCGGTAGCGTCCGGGCTGACCGGGCATCGGAACGATGTACTTCCGGGCGGCGAGCGTGGTCACCAGCTCGTGCACGGTGGTGCGCGGCAGCTGGAGCTTGCGCACGATGTCGGGGGCGGAGAGCGTCCCGTCCCCGTCGAGGAAGAGCTCCAGAATGTCGAGAGCCCGGGTCACGGCTGGTACGAGGCGTCCCACGACCGGCCCCCTCCCTATATGTCTCAGGCGCCTGCGTTCGAGATTTCAACAGGCGATCGGCATGACGAACACAGGCTAGCCATAGAGATATGTCCGGGCAATGGGCGGAGTCCCGGCGAGCGGAAACCCACGAGCACCCCACGTGCACGTTCTGTGCACATTAAAGTGCCGGGTGTGCGACACGTCACAGGTGTCGCGAGGTGGGGGGATTCTGTGCGTGACATGACCATGGGCTCGAACGTGTCCTTAACGGCCCTGAGCGAGAACGTCGGCTCCGCGATCGTGAGTCTGGGCTGGTCCAGCCCGACCGGGGAGGGCGACGCCGACGTGTCCGTCCTGCTGCTGAACGGCAACGGCAAGGTACGCAGCGACGCCGACTTCTACTTCTACAACAACCCGGTGGCCGCCGACGGCAGTGTGCAGTTGCTCGGCAAAGAGCCGAGTGGGGACGGCAGCGAGGACCGGATCAGCTTCGACCTCACCGCGGTCC
This sequence comes from Streptomyces sp. NPDC002130, assembly GCF_040296465.1. Classification (NCBI taxonomy): domain Bacteria; kingdom Bacillati; phylum Actinomycetota; class Actinomycetes; order Kitasatosporales; family Streptomycetaceae; genus Streptomyces; species Streptomyces sp. NPDC002130. Next base: position 17,135 of record NZ_JBEOXI010000066.1, on the reverse strand, counting down.
CGGCCGAGGTGGAGCGGATCGTCGTCGCCGCGAGCCGTTATGAAGGGGCGCGCTTCGGCGAACTGAACGACCTGAAGGTGACGCTGGCCGACGCGGGCGGTGAAAGCCTCCTCCGGTTCGTCATCGAGGACGCCGGCCAGGTGAGCGCGATCATCTTCGGTGAGCTGTACCGACGGGGCGAGGAGTGGAAGTTCCGGGCCGTCGGTCAGGGCTACGAGGGCGGGCTGGCGGGGCTGGCGACGGACTTCGGCGTCGACATCGAGGACGACGAGACGGAGCCCGCGACGGAGGCGGCCGAGGAGCCCGCCGCCGGCACCGCCGATGCTTCCCCGCCGGCGACACTGGAGGCCGTTCCGGCCCCGCGCCCACCGGCCGAGGAGGTGGCCGCGCCGAAGAAGCGGACAGCCCGGCCCCGGACCGCCAAGAAGAAGGTCGCACCACCCAGGCCGCCCGCCAGGAGCCTCGCGGAGAACGAGACCTGGAGGCAGGCTCGCCTCTTTCCGGTGTCAGCGCTCAAGAACGACCGGGACCGGGAGACGCGGGCCACGTCGGTGCTGCTGTCGGTGATGGCCCAGGTGCCCCGGTTCGGCAGACGCATCACCGCTCCCTTCGGCGCTCCGTCCGGCCGGATGGAGACGTTCACCGAAGTCTCCCTGCCGCACGGCGACACGCCCCGGCGCCCGGACGGGGTGATCCGCGTCGAGCGCGCCGGCAAGCTGTGGACGGCACTCGTCGAGACCAAGACCAACGGCAACCCCCTCAAGTCCGACCAGGTGCAGGCCTACATGGACATCGCGGCCCGGCGTGGCTACGAGGCCGTGATCACCCTGTCGAACGACGTGGCGCTGGAGGGCAGCCCCCTGGTCGACGTGAAAATCGACCGGCGGCGCAAGCACCAGGTGGCGCTCTGGCACCTGTCGTGGGCCGAAGTGGCCCATCAGGCCCAGATGCTCATCCGGCACGAGGGCGTAGGCAACGCGGCGCGCACCTGGCTGCTCCAGGATCTGCTGCACTACCTCCAGCACGACAACTCCGGCTGTCACGGCTTCCAGAACATGGGCGCGGCCTGGGTGCCCGTACGCAACGGGATCGGTGACGAGACCCTCTGCCAAGGCGACCCGCGCGCCCTGGAGGTCGTGGAGAGCTGGGAACGGCTCATCCGGCAGGTGTGCCTGCGGCTCGGGGGCGAGCTCGGGCAGAAGGTGCTGCCCGCCCAGCGCACACGGCGTGGTACCGACCCCGGGGCCCGCCGCGCCCGCCTGGCCGACCAGCTGTGCGTGGAAGGCCGGCTCCAGGCGGAGTTGCGTGTCGAGGGCGCGCCCGGTCTGCTCACCATCAGCGCCGATCTGCGGACCGCCAAGCTGCGCACGTCGGTGGAGATCCCCGCACCCGAGCAGGGCTACCCCCTGACCTGGGCCAAACGCCTGGTCCGCCGCCTCGCCGAGGCACCGGCGGATCTGCACGTGGAGACCCTGGTGGAGGGCGAGACGGGCGGCCCGCGGGGCACGCTGGAGCGGCTGCGTCCCGAACCCGCGGACCTGCTCCCGAAGGACGGCTCGACCCGCATCACCGGATTCCGGCTGTCTCTCTTCAAGGGCATGGGGAGCGGCCGCGGCAGTGCCGAGTCCGGCTTCATCCGCAGCGTCGACGACGCCGTGCACCGCTTCCACACCTCCGTGGTGGTGCACCTGGACGCCCCGGCTTCCGGGCGCGCCGCGGGGAAGGAGCGGGCCACGGTGTGACCCGCCGGGGCGGCGCTGCTCACCGGGCACGCCGCCCCCGTGCCACCCCCAGCTCCCCCCGCAACCGCTGCGCCCGCAGCACCAGTTCCAGTTCGAAGCGGCGGTCGGGGTCGTCGATCTCGTCGCCCCACAGTTCGCGGATCTGGCGCAGGCGGTAGCGGACCGTCTGGGGGTGGACGCCGAGGCGGGTGGCGACCTCCGGGGCGCCGCCGCGGGTCTCCAGCCAGGCCAGGAGGGTCTCGGCGAGGCGGCGGCCGTGCGTGGGGCCGCAGTGGGTCAGGGGGGCCAGGCACCTCAGGGCCAGGTCGTCGATGAGTTCCTCGGGCTGGAGGAGGACCAGGGCCTCGGTGTGCTCGGTGCAGTAGAGGACCTCGCCGGAGGGCAGGAGGCCGCGTTCCATCAGACGGACCGCGGCCTCCGCCCAGCGCAGGGACTTGGCCGCCTCGGTGAGCGGGACCGGTGGGCCGATCGCGCCGGACCAGCCGGCCAGGGCCCGGTGCATGAGCTCGGGGCGGCCCGCCGCGTCCGGCTCGGGCACGACCATGCGCGGCTGCTCGTACTCCATGTCGAGCAGGACGCCCTGGCCGACCGCCGGGGCCATCGCCTCGCGGGCCGGGCGGAGCAGCACGCCCACCGCGACCTTGGCCGGTAAGGGCCAGCCGATGCGGGCGGCGCGTTCGGTCAGGGCCTCGGCCGGGTCGCCGCGGTGGTTCTCGGCGAGGAGCAGCTCCATGAGGCGGCGTTGCAGGCGCAGGCGTTCGCCGGCCTGGCGTGCGGCGGCCTCGGCGTAGCCCCGTACGGACTGGTCGACCAGGCCGTCCAGGTACTCGTAGCCCGCGTCGACGAGTTCGTACATCGCCGGGGGCGGGATCTCCACGCGCTGGCCGATGTCGGCGAAGCGGCGCCAGGCCAGCCGTACGCCCATGCGGTAGATGGCCTGGAGGGAGTCGAGGGAGCGGCCGTTCAGGCCCTCGCCGCGGCCGAAGTCCTGGAAGACGCCGGGCGGGACGGTCGGGCGTCCCTCCGAGTGCTCCAGGTGCTGCACGAACACCTCGATGGCGCGGCGGATGCCGACCAGGGCCATCGGCTCGCCGGAGTCGTCGAGGACGACGGGCAGATGCGGGTACTCGCGCTGGATCTCACGGAGGATCTCCTCGGCGAGCGCGGGCGCCTCGGCCATGGCGATGGCGGCGAACCGGCGCACCTGGAAGCGCGGTACGTCGTGCCAGGCCGAGCGCGTCGAGAGGGCGGCTGCGGTGCGGGCGGCCGTCACGGTCAACGCCCCTGCCCTGTTTGCTCGTACGTGATCAGGGGGGTGTTCGGTTGGTCGGGTGTGGCTTCGAGCAGCGCGACCACGCCCAGCGCGGCGCCCACGGCGAGGGCGGCGGCGAGCGCGACGGTCAGCGCGGCAGCGAGCAGTCTCGACATCGCAGGGTCAGCCTCTCTGTCCGGATTCGCCCGGAGATCGTCCGGAGGTTGCCCCACCCCGGCACCCCGTCCCTGCCTGTCGCGCCCAGTCTCGACAAGCATTGACACCCCGTCAAGAGCGGCCTACGGTTCCCGGCCCAGCCGCACGTGCGCATCCCACCGCCGTGCCGGCCCTCTCGTACGTCGAGCCGTCCCAAGCCACTGGAGTGCCCGGATGCGCCGTACAACCTCTCCCTTTTCCCTGGTCCTGCTGGGTCTCGGCACGTTCCTGCTGGTGCTGGCGCCGCTGCTCGCCTGGTACGTGGAACCGCGTGCCGCGGTCAATCCGATCGACATCGACACGACCGCCGTCTACACCGGCCGGGGCAGCGTCTTCGACACCGACCGGATCGAGACGGTGCCCGGCCGGAAGATCACCGTGACCCAGCGGGTGCGGGGCAACGTCGAGGACAGCGAACGCAGCGGCAACGCCGTCTGGGACGTGACGACCACGGTCGACACCGACAAGTCACTCCCGGCCGCCGATCCGCACGACGCGCTGGACTTCGTCCCCCACCGCTGGGTGATGGACCGGAAGACCACGCGGCCGGTGCACTGCTGCGGGGAGAAGCCGTACATCGAGGGCGAGGCGTATCTGAAGTTCCCCTTCGACGTGCAGAAACGCTCCTACCAGTGGTGGGACAACACCCTCGGCGACACGGTCGTACTGCGCTACCGGGGCACCGCGAAGATCCAGGGCTACACCGGCTACAGGTTCACCGGCTCCGTGCCGCCGACGAGGACCGGCACGCGCATGGTGCCCGGCAGCCTCGTCGACCAGCCGGACCGGCCGCAGGTGCCGGCCGAGGAGTGGTACTCCAATCACGGCTTCGAGCTGGTCGTGGACCAGGCGACGGGCCGCGTGATCTACGCGCAGACCGGCCCGCGGCGGACGCTGCGGGCGCCGGGCGCGAAGAAGGACGCGGCGGTGCTGCTGGACAGCCGGAAGGTGTCGTTCACGACCGCGACGCAGAAGGAAGCGGTGCGGCAGGCGAAGCGGGACAGCGGGCAACTCCGGCTCGTCGGAACGACGTTGCCGATCGGGGCCGCGGTGGGCGGCTTCGTGCTCGCCGTTGCGGGTGGCGTTCTCGTGGCGCGTGGGCGGAAGGAGCCGGAGAGCCCCGTTCCGACCGAAAGGTCCGATACGCCCCAGTCCACCCTCACGATGTGATGTGACGTCAGCTCCAACAAAGCCCGAAATTGTCACGTCGGTGAGTAGCCGTGGCGAACGTCCGGGCGAAAACTGTCCAACCCCACCCGAGCACATCCCGTCCACACTCCCCTCCCAGGAAGAGCTCAGGCCCCCCACGGGCCGCCCCCCTGCGACGACCACACCCCCCACGTTTTCCCCACGCTGAGTTCCACACCCCAACACGAGTTGGAGCACCCATGCCCCAGCACGTACCGTCCGCTCCCCCACTCTCGGCTTCGCTCGAGCGGGGGGACCCCCACCGCGCCGCGTCCCCCAGCGCGCCGCAGCACCTTCCGGCGCTCCCCCCACCTCCGCGCCGGATCGTCTTCCTCGCCCATCGTGATCTGGACAACCCGTCCGCCGGCGGCTCCGAGCTGCTGGTCGACCGACTCGCCGACGGACTGACCCGCATGGGCCACCAGGTGACCCTGCTGTGCGGGGGGCCCGCAGCCTTCCGTGACTACCGGGTCGTGTCGGCGGGCGGCCCGTACGGGCACTACCTGCGCGCGAGATCGGCCTTCACCCGCCGCGTCGGCGACTGCGACCTGCTGGTCGAGGTGTGCAACGGCATGCCGTACCTGGCGCCGCTGTGGCATCGCGGGCCGACCCTGACCCTGGTCAACCACGTCCACACGGATCTGTGGAAGATGCGCTTCGGCGGGCCGCTGGCACCGGCGGCACGGATCGGCCGAAGACTCGAACACTGGGCGCTGACGGGGGCGCAGCAGCGGAACCTGCTCGTCGCCGTGTCCTCCTCGACCGCCGAAGCGCTGCGGGCGATCGGGGTCGAGCGGGACCGGATCAGGGTCGTGCACAACGGGGTCGAGGAGCCGGGCCCGAGGGCCGATCGCTCGGCCGAGCCGTTGTTCGTCGCCGTCGGGCGGCTGGTCGAGTACAAGCGGGTCGATCTGCTGCTGCGGCTGTGGGAGCGGGTGCGGCCGGTGACCGGCGGCCGGCTGGTGATCGTCGGTGACGGGCCCGAACGGGAACGTCTGGAGCGGCTCGCCGGTCCCGGTGTGGAGTTCACCGGCTACGTGACGGAGGCCGAGAAGCACCGACTGCTCTGCGCGGCCTGGCTGTTGCTGCACCCGTCCGCGGTGGAGGGGTGGGGTCTCGTCGTGACGGAGGCCGCGGCCCGGGAGACGCCGAGTGTGGCCTTCGACGTGCCGGGGCTCAAGGACTCCGTGGTGGACGGTGAGACCGGGATCCTCGCGCGCGGTGAGTCCTCGTTCGCCGCGGCGTGGTGTGCGCTGGCCCTGTCGGGGCGACAGCGGGAGCTGATGGGCAAGGCGGCGCGCGAGCGGGCGGCACAGTTCCGGTGGGACCGGACGGTGCGGCAGTTCCGGGTGGTGGCCGCCGAGGCGGTGAGGGGCTGGGGGCCGTGACACCGCCCCAGCGCCCACGCGGCGGAACCGCACATGCCACCGCCCCGAGCCCCCGGGCAGGCACCTCCCGGCGCCCCGGCTGGAAAGATCCCTCGTTCCGGCGCTCCCTCGCCCTGTTCCGCGCGTTCCGCCACGAGCAGGACGACCCCGCGGCCTGCTACTCCCTGCTGGCCCGCGACGCCGCCGACCAGGTCGAGGCCTACGACGGTTCCGTCGCCGGGCGTACCGTCCTCGACGTCGGTGGGGGCAGCGGGTACTTCACCGAGGAGTTCCGGCGCCGCGGGGCGAACGCGTTCCTGTTCGAGCCCGACATGGCCGAACTCGGCGAGAAGCCCCCCGACTCGGCGGTCGTCGCCGACGGGTACCTGCTGCCGCTGAGGGACGGCGTCGCGGACGTCACCTTCTCGTCCAACGTGCTGGAGCACGTGGCCGATCCGGAGACGTTCCTCAGTGAGCTGGCCCGGGTGACGCGGCCGGGCGGGCTGATCTACGTGTCGTTCACCAACTGGCTGTCGCCGTGGGGCGGGCACGAGTGGGCCCCCTGGCACTGGTTCGGTGCCGAGCGGGCGCGGGCCCGCTATCTGCGACGGACGGGCAGGCCGGCCAAGCACACGCTCGGCGAGAACCTGTTCGCGGTGCACATCGGCTCCACCCTGCGGCAGGTGCGCGCCCGCGACGACGTCACGATCGTCTCGGCGCGTTCCCGCTACTGGCCGTTCCTCGCGGAGGCCGTCGTCAAGGCGCCCGGCATCCGCGAGTTCGCCACCTGGAACCTCCTCCTCATTCTGCGGCGGTGTCCTACATGACAACCACGGTCCAGGCTCCTCCCCCGGCAGCCGTCCCCACCACCGCGACCGCCTCGGGCCCGCCCGACGGCCCGCGGTCGCGGCGCTGGCTGCTGGGGTTCTGGGCCGTGGTGTTCGTGTTGTTCCTCGCCGTGCGGCCGGGGCGGCAGACCTTCGACACCAAGCTCGGGGTCACCGTCGATCCGGGGCAGTTCCTCGCCGATCTGGGCCAGTTGTGGCACGACCGGGCCGGCTTCGGCGGGATCCAGGACCAGTACGTCGGCTATCTGTGGCCGATGCTGCCGTTCTACTGGCTGTGCGACCTGCTGCGGCTGCCGGTGTGGCTGGCGGAGCGGCTGTGGCTGTCGCTGATCGTGTCCGTCGCCTTCTGGGGGGCGTTGCGGCTGGCGGAGCGGCTGCGGGTGGGCAGCGGGGCGTCCCGGCTGCTGGGCGCGGTGGCGTACGCGCTGTGGCCGCTGTTCACGACCGTCGTCGGGTCGACGTCGGCCGCCGCGCTGCCCGGCGCGTTCCTGCCGTGGGTGCTGCTGCCGCTGACGAACGAGCGGTACGCCGCCCGGGTCGCGGCCCTGCGGTCGGCGCTGCTCGTGCCGTTCATGGGCGGGGTGAACGCGTCGGCGACGCTGGCCTCCCTGCTGCCGGTCGGGCTGTATCTGCTGTCCCGGCCGCCCGGCCCCCGGCAGCGCAAGCTGATCGCCTGGTGGACCCCGGCCGTGATCGTGGTGACCGCCTGGTGGTGGGTGCCGCTGCTGCTGCTCGGGGTCTACGGCGAGAACTTCCTCCCCTATATAGAGACCGCGCGGACGACCACGGACACCATGTCGGCGACCGAGGCGCTGCGTGGCGCCGGGAACTGGGTCGCCTATCTGCACCTCGGGGAGGCGTGGCTGCCGGCCGGCTGGGCCGTGGCCTCCTCCGTCGTCGTGATCCTCTGCTCGGCGCTCGCGGCCGGGCTCGGGCTCGCCGGACTGGCCCGGCGGGACATGCCCGAGCGGCGCTGGCTGGTGCTGACGGTGCTCGTGGCCGCGCTGGTGCTGCTCGCCGGGTACGGCGGGGCGTTCGGAGCGCCGTTCCACGGGGTGGTGCAGGGCTGGCTGGACGGGTGGCTGTCGCCGTTCCGGAACATCTACAAGTTCCAGACCGGTGTGGCGCTGGCGCTCGTGCTGGGTCTGGCGCATCTGGTGGGTGTGGCCGCCGAGCCGCGCGGGGCCCGGCGGGTGCGCGGCCGGCGCTTCGCCCCGCTGATCGCGGCCGTGCTGATCCTGCCGGGACTGCTGTGGCCGTACCTCAACGGCTCGATCCTCAACCCGGGTTCGTTCCGGAAGCTCCCCGCGTACTGGCAGGCCACGGCCGACTGGCTGGAGAAGTACTCCCCCGACTCGCGTGCCCTGGTCGTCCCGGCGACCGCGCACGGCGTCTACACCTGGGGCTCGCCCATCGACCAGCCGCTCGACGTGCTCGCCGAGTCGCGGTGGGCGCAGCGCGACTACGTTCCCTTCGGCACCCCCGGCAACCGGCGTGCGATGGACGCGGTCGAGCAGGCCCTGATGTCCGGTTCCGAAGTGCCGGGGCTGGCCGACTACTTGAGCCGGGCCGGGCTGTACTACGTCGTCGTACGCAATGACCTCGACCCCGACCAGATCGGCTACGTGCCCACCACGACCGTCAAGCGCACCCTGGAGCAGTCGGGGTACGAGCGGGTGACGGGGCTCGGGCCGGTGATGACCGGCGGCCGGATCGCGCAGGACGCGCCGCTCCAGGTCGAGGGGCTGTACCCGCGGCAACGGGCCGTGGAGATCTACCGGCCGACCGGTGAGGACGTGGTCCGGCCGGGGCAGGCCGGGCTCGCCCCGGTCGCCGACACGGCCGTGGTGTCCGGCGGGCCCGAAGCTCTGCTGCCGCTGGCGGAGCGGCTGCGCGGGCGGGCGACCGTCCTGGCCGGTGACAACCACCCGGGGCTCGGCACCCCTGCCGTGCGGGTGCTGGGTGACGGGCTGCGGCGGGCGGACACCCGGTTCGGGCTGGTCAGCGCCGGTACGTCGTACACGTACACGCGCGACGAACGCAATGCTCCCGACGCGCTGCAGGACCCTGGCGAGAAGCCGCGCCAGATCCTGCCGACCGAGGGCACCGAGCACCAGACGGTGGCCGAACTGCGCGGCGCCCGCTCGGTGTCGGCGTCCTCGTACGGCAACTGGCTCTTCCATCTGCCGCAGTACGACCCGGTGAACGCCTTCGACGGCAACCCGGACACGGCCTGGGCGGAGGGCGCGCCGGACACGCCGGACGGGCAGTGGCTGCGCATCGGCTTCACCGGCTCCTACGACATGCCGTCCTCCTTCAAGGTGACGCCGCTGCCGCAAAAGAGTGTGCGGGCGGCGGCGACGAAGGTGCGGGTGGAGACCGAGAAGGGCGAGAAGACCAGTTTCCTCCAGCCGAACGGCAAGACGCAGCGGATCAAGGCCCCCGAGGGCGCCACGGGTTGGATGAAGCTGACGATCGCCGACTCCGTGGAGCGCCGGTCCGGGCTGACCGGCGCGGGCTTCTCCGAGATCGACCTGCCGGACGTGCAGGTGACACGGCTGCTGCGGCTCCCGGCGGACGCCGAGGACACCACCTCGGCCGCGACCGTCGTCTCCCTGCACCGCGCCTCCGACCCCACGGGCCTGTCCGCGACCGGCACCGAGGCCGGTCTGCACCGCCGCTTCACCACCCCGGCCGCCGGGACGTACGAGGTGAAGGCGAGCGCGGTGCCCGTGCCGGGCGCCGAACTCGACGAGCTGCTCTACGAGGTCGCGCCCGAGCAGCAGTCCCGGATCGTCGCCACCGCCGACTCCACGGCCGGCCTCGGCGCGGGCCTCGCGGCACGCAACCTCACCGACGGCGACCTGACGACGGCGTGGATCGCGGGCGACCGGCCGACGATCCACCTGCGCTGGGAGGGCAAGCAGCCGGTCGGCGAGCTGGTCCTGGCCCCCGCGGGCGGTCTGTCCGCCCGCGCGTCCGAGGTGCACATCAGCTCCCCGGACGGCGCGGCCATCGCCGGCGCCGACAAGAACGGCTGGGTCCGCTTCCCGCCGATCACCACCGACCGGCTCGACATCACCATCACCGAGACGGCCCCGCTGACCCTGCACAACCCGGTCGCCGACGAGGACCTGCGCCTCCCGGTGGGCCTCACGGAGGCGTACATCCCGTCCCTCGACCAGTACCGCACCCCGCAGCCGGACGGCACCCGGAAGTTCTCCGTGCCGTGCGGCAAGGGTCCGGTGGTGGCGCTGGACGGTGAGCTGTACCGGACGGGCGCGAAGGGCACCGTGCGGGACCTGGTGGAGCGGCGGGGCGTGGAGGTGACGCTCTGCCAGGAGGGCCGGGACGACACCGAGGTGCGGCTGGACGCCGGCGAGCACCGCCTGGAGGGCGGCGACGCGGGCCCGCTCGCGCTGACGGACGTGACACTGACCCGCGGCACGGTCCCCGAGGCCGCAGCGGCCGGGCGTGACCTGCGGATCCGGGACTGGCTGGGCGACCGGCGCGCGGTCACGGTCGGCTCGGGCGCGGCCTCGTACCTCACCACGTACGAGAACTTCAACGACGGCTGGCGGGCCACGCTGAACGGCAAGGAGCTGACTCCGGTGCGGCTGGACGGCTGGCAGCAGGGCTGGCGGGTCCCGGCCGGGGCGGGCGGCGCCGTCGAGCTGTCCTACGAGCCGGCCACGACGTACGACGCCGCCCTGATCGGCAGCGGCGCCGGCGTCGCGGTCCTGCTGGGCCTGGCGCTGTGGCGCCGCCGCGCCCCCAACCCGGACGCGGCCCAGCCGGCCCCGCCGCTGCCCGGTCTGTGGCTGGGCACGGTGGCGCTGACGCTGGTCGCCGTGGTGATCGCGGGCTGGTTCGCGCTGCTGGTCCCGGCGCTGGCGCTGCTCGCCGCGCGGCGGCACGCCCTGCTGGTGCCGATCGCGTTCGCCGCCCTGGCGGGAGCCGGGATCGTCGCGGCGTTCGGGGCCGGGGAACCGGTGGGCGCGGGCGGGGGCGCCTTCGGGCACCTGGCCCAACTGCTCGCGCTGATCGGCCTGTTCGCGGGACTGGTGAGCCTGCGCGAAGGGCCGCCTCCCAAGGCGCCGACGCAAGAACTGCCGAGGACGGACACCGGGGAGGGCAAGGCCGTATGACGGCACCGGTACGCATCCCGTTCCCGGTGGTGGACGAGGTGTCCCGGCACTGCCTCCAGGAGGCGGAACCGGAGACGGTCCACATCGAGGTGCACCTCCCGGGCCCCCTCGACCAGGGGCGTCTGCGCAAGGCGTTCCTCGAAGCCCTGCACCGGCATCCGCGGATCCTGATGCGGGAGGCGCGGGGGCCCTGGTACCGGCGGCAGTACGAGTGGGAGCTGACGCCGGAGCCCGATGTGGAGGTGGTGACCTTCGTCCCGCCCGGCCCGCGGGCCCTGCAGAACGCCAGGACCCGGGCCCTCACGGACGCCCCTCCCCTGTCGATGTCCCCGCCGATCCGGCTGGACGTGGTGGACTCGGTCCTGCTGCTCACCATCAACCACACCGCCCTGGACGGCCCGGCCTGCCTCCGCGTCCTGGCCACGGCCGCCGAGCTGTACGGGGGCCGGGACAACTCCCCGGCGGCGCCCCCGGTCCGCCCCGCCGAACCCCGCCGCGAAGTCCTGGACACCCCGGCCGGCTGGTCGCCCCCCGCGCGGGTGGCGCACGGCACGCCCGAACCCTCCCCCGGCAACGGCGTGCTCGTGACCGAGCTGCCCCTCCCGCACCGCCCCAAGGGCTCCCCGTACACCGTCAACGACCAGCTCATGGTGACCACGGCCCTGACCATCGCCCACTGGAACCGGGAGCACGGCGCCCGGCCCCGGCCCCTGCGCATCACGATGCCCGTGGACGACCGGCCCCGTGACACCACGATGCCCATCGGCAACGGCACCCGCCTGGTGGAAGTCCCGTTCGCGCCGGGGGAACTGGACGTCACCGACATGCCGGCCCTGCTGCGCCGCACCGCGGAACGGACCCGCGCCCTCAAAGCGCTCCCCCGCCCCCAACTCGGCCACGGCGCCGCCCTCCTGACGGCCCCCTGGGCGCCCGTCGCGGCCCGCGCGGCCCTCACCCGCGCCCTGCGCAGGGCCGCCGCGCCCTGGACGTCGACGACCCTGCTCAGCAACATCGGCCGGATCCCGTACCCGCTGGACTTCGGGGAGGAGGCGGGCCGGGCGCACGCGGTCTGGTTCTCCGCCCCGGCCCGGATGCCGCGGGGCCTGACGGTGACCACCGCCTCCACGGCCGGCCGTCTTCATCTGGCCCTGCGCTGGTCGAAGGCGCTGCTCAGCCACGGCGACGGCGCCCACCTCCGCGATCTCTTCGAGCACTATCTGCACACCACGGAGGTGACCCCGTGACGGCACCGACCACCACCGGCGCCGCGCCCCGCGGCCTGCGCGACTTCTACGAGAACCCCGCCGTGCCGGTCGCCTCCGGCACCCCGCGCAGCCTCCGCCAGGCCCGCATGCTGGCCCGCGCCCTGAACGGCCCGGCGACCGCGAGCCCGCAGACGATCCTCGACATCGGCTGCGGGGACGGCACCGCCGCCGCCACCGCCGCCCCGCTGCTGCCCGGCCACCGCGTCATCGGCGTCGACTGGTCCCAGGACGCCCTGCGCCGCGCCCGCACCCGCATCCCGTACGCGGTGCGCGGCGAACTCACCGGTGGCGGACTGCCGTTCGCGTCCGGGTCGGCCGACGCCGTGCTGTTCAGCGAGGTGATCGAGCACCTCGTCGATCCGGACGCGGCCCTCGACGAGATCCGGCGGATCCTGCGTCCCGGGGGGCATCTGATGCTGTCCACGCCGAACCTGGCCGCCTGGTACAACCGCGGCCTGCTGCTGGCCGGCGTGCAGCCGGTGTTCTCGGAGGTCAGCCTGCGCGGCATCCACGGCCGCCCGGGCAAGGAGGTCGTGGGGCATCTGCGGCTCTACACCGCTCGCGCGCTCAAGGAGTTCGTCGCCGCGTCCGGATTCGACGTCGTACGGCTCGAAGGGGCTCCCTTCCACGGCGTACCGCGCCCGCTGCGGCCGCTGGACCGGCTGGCCTGCGCCCGGCCGCAGCTCGCGTCGATCCTGCTGCTGCACGCCAGGAGGACGTAGCCCATGTGGTGGGGAGTGGCCGCGGCCCTGCTGGCGAACACCCTGTACAGCCTGGGCTTCGTGCTGGAGAAACGGGCGCTCACCGCCCTGCCCGAGGTGACGATCCGGCAGCCGGCCAGGCTGCTGCGCCTCGTCGTCGGCAGCCCCCTGTGGATCGGCGGGTCCCTCGCCCTGGCCGCGGGTTTCGCCGCGCAGCTCGTCGTCTACCGCACCCTGCCGATCGCCGCCGCCCAGGGCATCTTCGTCTCCGGCCTGGTGCTGCTCGTGCTGCTGTCGGCGCGGCTGCTCGGGGAGGAGACGTCCGGCCGGGAACGGTACGCGCTGGGCGCGATCCTGCTGGCGCTGCTGATGGTGGTGCTGTCGCTGCGGGAGGGGGCGGACACCGTCAGCCAGGACGCGCCCTACCCGCTGGTCCTGCTGGTGTGCGTGCCGTCGCTGGCGGCCGGGGTGTGGCTGTACGGCTCCGCCGAGCGGCGCACCCGCAACCGGCACCGGCGCCCGACGACCGGCGTCGAGTACGGCGTGGCGGTGGGCCTGCTGTACGGGGTCAGCTCGCTGGCGATCAAGGGCGTCTCCAGTCATCTGACGACCGACGGGATCGGCGGTGCCGTCCTGGATCTGCTGAGCTCCCCGTACCCCTATCTCCTGGCGTTCACCGGTGTGTTCGGACTGGTGATGTCGCAGGCGGCGCTGCAGCGCTGCCGGGCCTCGCTGATCGTGCCGGTGTGCACGACCGTGACGAGCCTGTTCACGGCGGTGCTCGGCACGCTGTCGTTCGGCGAGGCCCTGCCGGACGAGCCGCTGCGGCTCGCGCTGCGGGTGGCGGGCACGGCTCTGGCGGTTGCCGTGCTGCTGACCATGCCGAAGCACGACGCTTCTCCCCAACCCTCCCCACCCGCCAAGGAGCTGACCTCACCGTGAAGCCCGACGACCCGCTGCTGAAGATCCTGGCGTGCCCGATCGACAAGGGCCCGCTGCATCTGCTGGCCGAGGAGGCCGGGCGGGAGGAGGCGCTGTACAACCCGCGCCTGCACCGCCGTTACCCGATCACCGACGGCATTCCGCAGCTGCTGCCGTCCTCGGGCGAGCAGGTGCCGGACGACGAGCACGAGAAACTCCTCAAGAGGATGGCACCGTGACCAGCCTGGCGGCTCGCGTCGCCCCCCTGCTGCCCACCCGTCTGGTGGCCGCGACGGCCCGGGCGCTCTATCCCCGGTTCGAGCCCGAGCTGGCCCGGCTCGCCGAGCTGTGCCCGCCGGGCTGCCGTACGGCGGTGGACGTGGGTGGCTGGTACGGGCCGTGGACGCACCGCCTGTCCGGCCTCGCCGAGCAGGTCGTGACCATCGAGCCGGTGCCCCATCTGGCCCGGCTGCTGGCCGCCGCCGCCCCGCCGAACGTCCGGGTGGTCCGTGCGGCCGCCTCGGACCGGCCGGGCATCGCCCGGCTGTGGCTGCCGTCGGACGACTCGGGCGACCGGGGCGTGTCCTCACTGGTGCGGCGCGACATCCACGGCCGCGCGCTGGACGTGCACTGCGTCACGCTGGACGAGCTGGGTCTGCGCGACGTCGGCTTCATCAAGATCGACGTGGACGGCAACGAGCCCGCGGTGCTGCGCGGCGCGACGGGCCTGCTGGCCCGTGACCGGCCGGCCCTGTTCGTGGAGCTGGAATCCCGCATCCAGCCGATCGCGCCGGTCGTAACCTACCTGTCCCTGCTGGGCTACGACGGCTGGGTCCTGCCCGGCGACACCTGGGTGCCGCTGGCGAAGTTCCCCCTGGAGAGCCACCAGGCGGACGCGTCCTACGTCGTCTCCCACGGCCTGCTCCGCCGGGTCCTGCCCTCCCCGCTCCTGCGGGGCCCGCGCTACGTCAACTCCGTGCTGTTCCTGCCCGACGGCCGCCGCCCCGGCAGGGCCCCGGTGGGCGACGATGGGTCCCATGCCCTCCGGAAAGCGCCCCGCTAGCCCCTTCACCCCGCTCGACTTCCAGCTGGTGCTGCTGCGCCGCATGGCCGACCACAACCCCGGGCTGGTGGAGGACGCCCGCCATGAGCTGGGGGTGTCGATCGCGGACATGCGCGAGGCGAACAAGCGCTGGCAGGCGATGGTCCGCTCCCCTCGATCCCGCGCGCCGCTGTCCCTCCCCCAAGTTCTCGGCTCCGCTCGAACAGGGGGGACCCCCATCCGCCAGGTGCTGGGCGAACCGGAGTCCCGCACGCCGCGCCGGATCGGCGATCTCGACTGCGAGGCCTGGCTGTGGCCCGTGCCGCTCTGGCCCTCCCTGCGCTTCGAGGTGCTGACCGGCCCGAACCGCGCGGTGTGGAACGAGTGGCTGGTCCGAGCCCCGGGCGTGAAGGGCCCCGTGCTGCGCACCCTGGACGACCTCACCCCCTGGTCCTGCACGGTCGACGAGGCGGCCCGCGCCTTCGCCCCGGCACGCCCCCTTGAAGGCACGGCCCCGACCCGGTGGGGACTGGCGTTCACCGCGCCCGACGCCGAGGGCGTCCGGCAGGAGGCCGTCGCGGAGTTCACCTGGGGGCTGGTGCAGCGGGTGTCCGTCACCGGCCGTCAGGACTGAGAGGCCTCGACCCGGTCCAGGGCCGGGAGGAACTGGTCGTAGAAGGCGGTCTTGAGGTGCAGGGCGCGCTCCTCGGTCTCGCGGAAGGCCTCGGCCGAGCCCTGCCGCGCGAGGAGGTCGCTGATGCGGGTGGCCAGGCGGTCGGAATGGGTGGCCGACAGCAGGGAGACGGTGGTGAGGGGGTGGGCCTTGGCGTCGTGGACGTAGTGCGGGTAGTAGAAGCGGGAGCGGTTGCGGCCGCCCTCGCCCGCCAGCACCGGTTCCATGCGCCGCCACAGGTGCTCGTACTCGACGGACACCAGGACCTCGCCCCAGAACCGCAGGAACGTCAGCAGCCGCAGGTCGGCGTCGTCGTGTCCGCCCGCGTCGGCGATCAGCGCGAAGGCGTCGTCGATGGCCCGCCGGGTGGCCTCGGTCGGCCGGGAAGCCACCAGTTCCGCACGGCTGATGCCCAGTTGGAGCAGGTCCTCCTTCATGTCCTCGCGGTGCGAGCGCGTGTGGCCGCGGCCGTCCGGGTACTCCTCGCGCAGGATGGCCCGGGCGATCCGCAGGCCCGCCTCGTCGGACAGCAGGTCGATCGCCAAGTCGTAGGAGGGTGTGAAGGCCAGGGAGACGAAGCGCCGCTGGAGCAGCAGCGCGGCGAAGTCGGCCTCCGCAAGGCGTCCGGTGCCGGCCAGCACGGGATGCTGCCGGAACCGCTCGATCAGGTCGTCCTCGAACGCGTCCAGGTCTCTCATGTGCCTATCCCTTTCCACGGGTCGCAGGTGTGCCGGCGGTTCACCGGCCGGTGTCGACGGACCTGCGCCAGTCGTCCAGATCCACGTCGCGGCCGATGCGCCACAGCGTGTCCAGTTCCTCCTGGATCTCCCCGCCCATCACGGTGTTACTGCCCTCGATCTCCAACTGGGTCGAGTCGATGGCGAGTTGGCCGTGCAGGAAGGAGCTGACCAGATAGTGTTCGTCGGCCTTGTAGACGGCGATCGACGGCAGCGCCTGGTAGACGCGCACCTGCAACCGCGCCCGGTCGCCGTCGCGCACGCTCTGGAAGAGGGACGCGAGGGTCGACAGGCAGCGGGCGACACCGGCCTGGACGTCCTCCTCCAGGGCCGGGTCGCGCAGGCCGCGCAGTGCCTCGTTGCGCAGGTCCGCGACCGGTGAGGACGGGTGCAGCAGCAGGACCCGCACCCTGACGCGGCGGTCGGCGATGGCCTGTTTCAGCGCCGACTCGAAGCGGTGCACGTTCGGGATCCAGGTCTGCAGGATGGTGACCTCACGCTCGGCGCCGTTCAGGAAGCCCTCGAAGGCCTCCTCGGGAAAGCGCCGGTGCACCCGCACCACACCGCCGTAGTGGTCGCGCTTGCGGTCGCGTGCGAGGGCGTCGATGTCCAGCTTGGACAGCTGGGTGCTGATGTTGTCCAGCGCCTTCAGCCGTTCGATCTCGAACAGCAGGAACAGCGTGACCGTGCTGAGGGTCAGCAGCGTGAGCTTCGCAACGGTACCGCTCGCCAGACCGTCGAGCAGGTCCAGCTGATCGGCGAGGGTGACGGCGATGCCGACGGCGGCGGTGAGGCCCAGCACGATGCGCTCGGCCCAGTAGCGAAAGGTGCTCCCCATGCCCACTCCAGCGTGCGGCTCGACGGCGTCGGCGATGACCGTACATCGCGACTTTGGGCCAAGTGCGGGACATTCGCCAGTAGTTCGCCCGGATACGTGAGTCCTAGGGCCTGTCGTTTGGATCAGGCCGCAGGGAATCGGCGGATTCTTTCAACGCCGGTGAGCGGGGCCTGGCGCGTGGAGCTGCAAGGCGGAGG